>DAOVTF010000231.1 GCA_030633225.1 Flavobacteriaceae bacterium | reverse complement strand
CAATTATTTCAACTGCCTCTGATTCATCAGTTTCTGTACTTTCTAAAACAGATTCAATAATTTCTTCTTTATCCGCAACGATTTCAATTTTTTCAGGTGCTGGAGGTGGAGGTGGTGGTGGTTTGTCTTCAATAATTCTTTCCGTAATCGGAATGTCTTCTATTTCTTCGGTTTGAAAATCAGCAAAACCTAATTCACTTATATCTCTATCAAAAGATTTCCATTCTAATGCTAAATAAATAATAAGTAGAGTTAATATTAAACCTAATTGAAAAAATATTCTGCTGTAAGGTAATAGTCTTGCATTTTTGTATTTTTTTACTAACATGACTAACGGATTTAGAATAAGTACAATAAAGTTAGTAAGTAACTAAGTTCTAAACTATGATTTATATCATTTTATAGAACAGATATTAAACCAGGTTTTGTAATAAAAAGGCATAAAAAAACCATTCGTTAGATAGAATGGTTTTAATCATATTTTAAGTGAGAATTTATTCTACAACCAAAGTAATAGGTAGCGTGTATTTAACTCCAACCGGACGACCACGCTGTTTACCAGGAGTCATATCAGGTAATTGGTCAACAACTCTAATAGCTTCTTTTTCTAAACGTTTGTGTGGTCCTCTTGCTCTTACATCTACAACTTTACCTGTTTTATCAATCTTAAATTGAACATAAACTTTTTTTCTTCCAGGACTTAAGCCTAAATCACCAGCTAAACCAGTATTATATTTCTTATTTACATGTTTGGTTATTTTTTCAACCATACACTTTTTCTTTTGTTCATTTGTTCCTTTACATCCAGGATATACAGGTACATTTTCAATAATTGCAAATGGAATATCATCAAGAATCTCTTCGTCTTCAACAACCTCTACTATTTCTTCAACTTCAACAGCTTCAGACTCATCCGTTTCAGTTGACTCAAGAACTGTTTCTTCAATTTCTTCTTCATCTTCCACAATTTCTATTTTTTCCGGTGCAGGCGGAGGTGGAGGTGGAGGCTTTATTTCTTGTATTCTTTCTGTAATAGGAATATCAATTTCATCTTCAAGTTCAGTATTAGCTAAGCCTAAATCAGCTACAGTTCTATCAAATGTTTTCCATTCAATACCTATATAGATTAATAATAAGGCTAATGCTAAACCAAGTAACATGAATTGTTTGTTATGGTTTTCAAGATTTGCTTTTGGGTTTTTTTTAGCTTCCATATTCTTTAAAAAATTTATAAAGCGCTAATTTAATGAAATAATTAGCACAAAAACAAGTATTTTGTTAAATTGTCTTATACCATTGCAGTATTTTATTAAATAGTAATGTTGCTAATAAAATACCAGCAGAGTTTGCTAATATATCATAAAAATCGCCAGTTCGATAATTTGTTATTCCTCTTTGTAAAGCCTCAAGAATGGTGCCATAAACAAATAGAGTTAAAACTAAATAGATTTTAAAGCTTGTTTTTTTAATTTTATTTTGAAGAGCAAAGTACCAAATAAGACTCAAAAAAAAGTATGCTAAGGCATGTAAATATTTATCACTAGATTTAATTTTAAATCCAAAATTTAATTTAGGAATATGACTCAAACTTAAATATGCGATAATAAGGGTTGCAATAATAGCTAGGATTATAGCATTATCCTCCAACAACTTCTTTATACGCTGCAGCATCTAATAAATTATCAATTTGCGAATTATCCGACATTTTAATTTTAATCATCCAGCCATTTCCATAAGGATCAGAATTAACACTTTCAGGAGTGTCTTCTAATGCTTCATTGAATTCAGTTATTTCACCGCTTAAAGGCATAAATAGATCAGAAACAGTTTTAACAGCCTCTACACTTCCAAAAACTTCATCTCTTTCAATAGTTTCATCAACAGTTTCAACGTCAACATAAACAATATCTCCAAGTTCACCTTGTGCAAAATCAGTAATTCCAACTGTTGCAACATCATTCTCAATTTTGATCCACTCGTGATCTTTTGTGTATTTTAAATCGTTTGGTATATTCATTTTTATAAAGTTTATTAGTTTAATTTCCGATAATATATCTTATACTAATTCCACCGTTAATTGATTGTCGAGGGAATGTGGTTGATATTGCAAATTTAGACTTATTATAATCAAAGAAAAAGGAAGCAAGTAAATTTTTATTCAATGAGTAATCAGCTAAAAATTTAAAAGAGATCAAATTTTGTCCACCTGTAATTTGATTATTGTCAATATCGTTTTCAATTCCATAGGCTCTAATAACTGTTACATTATCTCTAATTCCTAAATCAGCTTTAAAATTAATATCACCTTGAAACTTTGTTGTTCTCTCACCAGTTTTAAATTTCATTACAACGTTCTTTATTCTATACCCTAATCCTAAAATAATTTCATTTCCTGATACTTCTGTAACAGTATTGTTATTGAAATTTAAGTTTAATGCTTTATCCATATTATATGCAGCTCGTAATGAAAAAGAATTTTTCATTTTCATATCTATACTTAATAATGGAGCAAATTCTTCAATTAAAGTAACGCCGTTATACAATTTTTCAGGATTGAAATTACCTGCAATATCACGGTTGCTATCTCCGTAAGGATTGTCTGTATCATATTTTAAATTGTTGGTAAAAGAAAGAACAGAATAAATAGATCTGTAACTATTTTCTAGGGTAAAACTTCTAAAATTATTTTTTATCAACGGTATTGACATTAAACCTTTATAAGTAATTCGCCAATTTGGAATTGGTGTGTTTCTAAAAGCACTTAGTTTAACGGAATTCGCATTTTTACCAGAATATGCTGCTAAAAATGCAGGTAGAACTACATCTTGATTTGTACTGCCAAAACCATCAATATTTCCCCCGGTTTTATTGGCTAATCTTTGTGAAATAATAGCTCTATTATTTTTAAATTCTTCAAAGGTGGCATCTTCATCATTAAATGAAGACCCCAGCATGAAATATGAAATGCTAAAATTACCTACAGCATTTTTAGGAGTTTCATTAAAAACACCATTCACAACATCTAATTGCTGATTAAAACTATTGGTATAAGTTCGGTTGCCAAAAATTTCAATATCTAAATTGCGTGTTGGTTGAATATTTGCAGAATAATCAAATTTATCAAAATGGTTTTTGCTGTAATTCATTGAATAATAATTATCATTCAAATCTCTTGAAAGTAACCAACCATTTTCTAAAGCTTTGTCTAGAATACTAGTTTGACTACCAAAAACAAATCCAAAAGTAGGAGCAAGAGGTCCTGTAGAATTACTTCTACCTAAGAATCCCATTTCAGGAATATATCCCGGTAAAAAGGTTCCGTTATTTTCAGTATAAGATAAACGTATTGTTTTAACCGAAGTTAAAATATCAACTCCAACCCTACCAACTTTTTGACCAGTAGTTAAGCTTTTTTTGGTTTTAGTTATAGCTTTTGTATTTGGGTCTTCAGTTGCATTTATAGTTTTTTGTTTTGTAAAGAGGTTGTCTAAACCTATAGTTTTATACAATCTATCCATACTCATATCAGCTGTAAAAGTATGAGTGTTGGCATTTTGAATGGTATTTCCAACACTTTCTATAATAGAGAAAGCGGGTGCTTGCCAATCGTAATCAGCAGTATAGTTATATGTTCCACTAATAAAATCTAAAACTTTAAACTTATCAAATGGTATTTTATAAGTAGCATCAAATGTTTGATGGTAGTGTTCTGGTCTTCCAATTTGGAAAAAATTATCGTATAATTGAATATCTTCATCACTTCCAAATTCATCATAAACATAATTGTTTAAAGCTCTAAACGTGAACTGCAATGATTTTGTAATATTATATGCAATCAAATAATCCCAATCAAACATAAAATTTCTTTGTTTTAATGTTGGTAATTCAGGTAAGCCTTCAACTAGAGATCGAGATAATTGTTCATTATAATTTCGAATAATATT
>DAOVTF010000067.1 GCA_030633225.1 Flavobacteriaceae bacterium | reverse complement strand
CTTTTGTAGAAGAGGCAATTCCGGGTTTAGATTTTTTCCCTTCATTCACATTAACTTGGTTGTATGTTTATAAGTACAAAAAGAAAAATTAATCAAAAAGCTTACCTAATCCTAAACGTTGTAACATCTTCTTTTCCATATTCCAAAAGAAATCTTTTTGACCAAATAATGCGCCAACAATTACAAGTGTAATTTGATATATTATAAAAATCGCAATTATTTTAACCGGCCAATAGAGTAATGGTGCTGTAGTTTCTTTATTGACTCCTAAAAAATTTGTTACAGGATTTGTTAAAAAAACAGCTAAAGACCCATTGATTGTAAACACCAAGAAAATAATTGCTACTTGAAAGTTTGATTTTATTCCCCAACGTTGCTTAAGTTTATCCATTAATTAAAAATTTAAGTCAAAAATATGACACAAGTATTGAAAGGAATAACGATAAATTATAAAAAAATATCGTAAAAAAAAATGACTCCATCTTGGAGCCATTTTTTAATAAATATTTTATGTTGATAATTTTAACCAAGCATATTGTTTAATAAATCACCAATTCCACCAGATTTTTTATTGTTTGTTGTAATAAGATCGGCTAAACCATTTACAGTATCATCATTATCTGCAAAACCTTGAACTTTAGATGCAATATCTTTTTGAGCATCATTATCATCACCTAGTAAACCTCCTAACATACCTTGAAGTCCACCCTGATCTGAAACTTTGTTTTTTAACATTTGTTTACCTAAATATCCCATTAAAAATGGTGCAGCTGCTTTCATGAGGTTAGTTGCCATTCCACTATCAATACCACTTGCTTTACTAACAGCTTCAGCAGCATTACCTTCTTGTCCACCAAAAATATGGCCTAAAATGTTTCCACCATCTTTCATTACATTTTCATCTATACCACTACCACCTAATATACTACCTAGATTATCTAGCATTCCACCACCACTGTGATTTGAACCGCCTAAAGCTTTTAATAAACCTGCCGCTCCTCCAGACGAAGAGGCATTATTGCCCATTGCGCCTAAAATCATAGGCATTACAGAACCTAATGCTGATGCTGTACTTGCTTTGTTCATACCCATCTGTTTACTTACACCACCGATAAGTTCTTTACCCATACTACTATTTAATAAATCGAAAATTGCACTCATAATTTTATTTTTAAGGTTAATGATTAGTTAACCGTAAAAATACAATATTAATTTATATCTTCCCAAAAATATTAAAAACTCTTAGATGAAAAAATTGGCTTTACATTGGAAAATTCTTATAGGAATGGTACTTGGAGTTGTATTTGGATTTATTATGGTTCGATTTGACGGAGGTAAAGAAATAGTACAAGACTGGGTAAAACCATTTGGTACAATTTTCATTAATTCCTTAAAACTAATTGCTGTTCCGTTAATTTTAGGATCGTTAATAAAAGGTGTTTCCGATTTAAAAGATATTTCTAAACTCTCAAAAATGGGAGGTAAAACAATTTTAATATACATATTAACAACGGTTATAGCAGTTTCAATAGGATTATTATTGGTAAATACGATTAAGCCAGGAAATTCAATTACAGAAAAAACAAGAATTGAATTAGTTGGTAATTATTCTGATAGCACTCAAAAATATAAAGATGAAGCTGCAAGTCAAAAAGAGAGCGGCCCGCTTCAGGCATTGGTTGATTTGGTTCCTCAAAATATTGTTGGAGCTGCAAGTGAGAATAAAAATATGTTGCAGGTTATTTTCTTTGCAATATTTTTTGGTATTGGTTTAATTTTAATTCCGGAAAGTAAGTCAAAACCTGTTAAAGATTTTTTTGATGGTTTTAATGAAGTGATTTTGAAAATGATCGACTTGATCATGTTGGCAGCACCTTATGGGGTTTTTGCTTTATTGGCTGCATTAATTGTTGAGTCACCTAGTGCAGATTTATTTAAAGCATTGGGCTGGTATGCATTAACAGTAGTATTAGGTTTGTTATTAATGATAGGGTTTTATATATTATTAGTTTTTATTTTTACAGGTAAAAAACCAAATGAATTTATTAAAGGTATTTCTCCTGCACAATTATTAGCTTTTTCAACAAGTTCGAGTGCTGCAACATTACCAGTTACTATGGAGAGAGTACATGAACATTTAGGTGTTGATGAAGAAGTTTCAAGTTTTGTATTACCAATTGGGGCAACTATTAATATGGATGGTACCAGTTTATATCAAGCCGTTGCTGCTGTTTTTATAGCGCAGGCTTTTGGAATGGATCTTCCATTTGGTGTTCAGTTAGGTATTGTAGCTACTGCAACTTTAGCAAGTATAGGTTCGGCAGCTGTACCGGGTGCAGGTATGGTAATGCTGGTAATTGTATTGGCTCAAGCTGGAATTCCAGAAGCTGGTTTAGCATTAATTTTTGCGGTTGACCGTCCATTAGATATGTGTAGAACAGTAGTTAATGTTACTGGGGATGCAACAGTTTCTATGATGATTGCAAAATCAGAAGGGAAACTTAGTGATCCGAATGTAAAAAACTGGGATGACAATTATAATGTTGAAAGTAAAAAGTAAAAACCCAAAGTCTAAACTCTAAAGCCAATATCCGAAATCATAAGTTTACAGAACCTGCCATTTTCAGTGGGTTACTAAAGATTGTGAATGACTATCTTACCATCTAATTATAACACTGCCCCAAGTAAAACCACTACCAAAAGCAGCAAGAACAACCAAATCATTATCTTTTATTTTTCCTTTTTCAAACGCTTCAGTTAGAGCAATAATTATAGATGCGGCTGTAGTATTACCATATTTCATTATGTTATTATAGATTTGATCGTCTTTTAATTTGAACTTATGCTGAACAAATTGTGAAATTCTTAAATTCGCTTGATGAGGAATAAACATATCTATATCATTCGGATTAAGATTATTTGCAGCTAACCCTTCCATTATAACTTCGCTAAATCTTACTACCGCATGTTTAAAAACAAAAGTTCCATCCATAAATGGGTAATAGGAGGTGTCTTCTTCTGTAGATTCTAAAATTTCTGGTACCCAATGTTTTATACTAGGAGATTTTACAATCAATTTATCTGCATGTTTACCTTGGCTATGTAAGTGAGATGATAAAATACCTTTATTATTATCTTCAGTTCTTGAAAGGACACAAGCTCCAGCGCCATCACCAAAAATAACCGAAACACCTCTACCTCGTGTTGTTTTATCTAATCCATTGGAATGATATTCAGCTCCAATTACCAATACATTTTTATACATACCAGTTTTGATAAACTGATCGGCAGTAGAAAGAGCATAAATAAAACCAGAACATTGATTTCTTATATCAATAGCTCCAATAGTTGGCATATCTAGCATATCTTGAATTTGAACTCCACAGCCAGGGAAATAATAATCAGGACTTAAAGTAGCAAAAACAATAAAATCTATATCATCTTTGGTTAAACCCGCTTTATCAATAGCAATTTTAGCTGCTTTTGCCCCCATTACTGCCGAAGTGTCTTCACTACCTTTTGACACCCATCTACGTTCTTTTATTCCAGTGCGTTCTTGGATCCATTCATCATTAGTATCCATCATTTTTGAAAGTTCATCATTCGTAACTACATTGTCAGGAACATACGAGCCAAGACCTATTATTTTTGAATTGTACATATTTTTCTATTCTTGTTTATTCTAAAGTTTTGCAATTTCAGTATTTTTTTTATATTTAATTACCAAAACATTAAAAATAAACGTTTAATTTGAGATTGTCAAATAATAGAATAAATATGTGCAAAAAAAAGACCCTTACAAAATTGTAAAGGTCTAGTTAAAACTTCAATAAGATATTTTACATAAATGTTGAAACTACATCATTCATTTCGTTAAATGGATTTAAAATTTTTGAATCTGACTGAGCATCATTTGTCCATATTTTACCATTTACCAAATACCGAAATTGATAATTTTTGTCTTGATCCAATTCTATTGTTTGCGTAAAGTCACCAGATTTCAATTCTTTCATAAAAATTGATGATTCATTCCACTTATTAAAATTGCCAAGTAATTGAATAGATTTAGCACCTACAGCATCTTTTGCTTTTACTCTAAATGACACTTTGCAAATAGGTTTTGATTTTAAAAATTGTTTTTTAATCCCCATAATAATCTAATTTTTAGTCCTTTTTTTAATTTATTAAATTAATTGCAAACATAACAAACAGATAGTTTTATTAATCAAATTTTATGCAATATTATTACCTATTTATGATTATTAATAATATGGCAAAATTACTGTAACGAAATATTAATAATTAAGTTTTTTGAGCGTTAAATTTCATTTTTGACAATTCGTAATTTCTTTAACTAAACAATTAATTGTAGGAAAAAGGTTAGTATAGAGATTCTCGCTGTCATCTTGTCATAATAATGGTTTTGGTATCCAATTTGATTAAGAAGATTTATAAACATTAAAATAAATATAAAAAACATAATTATGGCAAAAGGAAAAATTAATGTAGCGGTAGAAAACATATTTCCGCTAATTAAGAAATTTTTATACTCAGATCACGAAATATTTTTACGTGAATTGATCTCAAATGCAACTGATGCAACCTTAAAATTAAATCATCTTGCTTCAATAGGCGAATATAAGGGCAATGTAGATGATGTAAAATTAGAAGTAAAAATTGATAAAGAGGGTAAAAAGCTTCATATTATTGATCAAGGTATTGGAATGACCAAAGAAGAAGTTAAAAAGTATATTAATGATATTGCTTTTTCAGGTGCTGAAGAATTTTTAGATAAATTTAAAGATGAAAAAAATGACTCAGGTATCATTGGGCATTTCGGATTAGGTTTTTACTCATCATTTATGGTGGCAAAAGAAGTAGAAATTAATTCTAAATCATATAAGGATGAAGAAGCAGCTCATTGGATTTGTGATGGTTCACCAGAGTACACGCTTAAAAAATCAGATAGAAAAGAAAGAGGAACTGAAATTATCTTGCATATTGATGATGATTCTTTAGAATTCTTAGAAGAAAGCAGAATAAGTGAATTATTGGCGAAATACAATAAATTTATGCCAATTCCGATCAAATTTGGAACAAAAGAAATTGCTGATCCAAATCATGAACCAAAAACAACTAAAGATAAAGATGGTAAAGAAACAACTGAAGATCAAAAGATGATCACAGTTGATAATATCATTAATAATCCAAATCCAGCTTGGACCAAACAACCAAGTGAATTAAAGGATGAAGATTATAAATCTTTTTACAGAGAGTTGTATCCAATGCAATTTGAAGAACCATTATTTAATATACATTTAAATGTAGATTACCCTTTTAATTTAACAGGAATTTTATATTTTCCTAAGTTAACTACAAATCTTGATGTTCAAAAGGATAGAATTCAATTATATCAAAATCAGGTATTTGTAACGGATAATGTAGAAGGAATTGTACCTGACTTTTTACAAATGTTAAGAGGTGTTATTGATTCACCAGATATTCCGTTGAATGTCTCAAGAAGTTATTTACAAGCAGATGGAGCAGTAAAGAAAATAGCATCTTATATTACTAAAAAAGTTGGAGATAAGTTAAGTTCATTGTTTAAAAATGATAGAAAAAGCTTTGAAGAAAAATGGAATGATATCAAGATTGTTATTGAATACGGAATGTTATCTGAACCAAAATTCTTTGAAAAAGCACAGAAATTTGCTTTATACCCAACGTCTAAAAAAGAGTTTTTCACTTTTGATGAATTAAAAGAAAAAGTAAAACCAGCACAAACAGATAAAGATGGTAATTTAGTTATTCTTTACGCTTCGAACAAAGAAGAGCAACATGGTTTTATTGAAGAAGCAGAGGCAAAAGGTTATGAAGTTATATTATTAGATTCACCGATTGTTTCTCACTTAATTCAAAAATTGGAAGGTGAAAATGCTGAATTATCAGATAAAAATCAACCAGTAAAATTCGCTCGTGTTGATTCTGACTCTATTGATAAATTGATTCAAAAAGATGAAGATCAAATTTCTAAATTGGATGAAAAGGAGCAAGAGAAACTAAAAGGGATCATTGAAGAAATTGTACCTAAAGAAAAGTACACAGTACAATTAGAAGCGATGGATTCAAAATCAAATCCTTTTATTATTACGCAACCTGAGTTTATGCGTAGAATGAAAGAAATGCAGCAAACCGGCGGTGGCGGAATGATGGGAATGGGTAATTTTCCAGAAATGTATAATTTGGTTGTAAACACCAATAGTGATTTGATGGATAAAATATTAAAAGCTAAAGGTAAGCGTGCTGAATATATAAATCAAGCCTTAGATTTGGCAAGATTATCTCAAAACCTTTTACAAGGTAAAGAAATGACAGAGTTTATCAAACGTAGTTATAGTTTGATGAAGAGTTAAATTAAAAACTTATGATAACGAAAAAATCCTTAGCACACGCTAAGGATTTTTTTATGTTTTGAAATGATGATTAAAGTCTTTTATGTTACTCTACTGGAAAATCAAAATAAGTATCTGGGTATGGTTCCTTTTCTAAAGTAAAATGCCACCATTCTTTAGGATATGATTTAAACCCGTGTTTTTCCATTCTACGTTTTAACAAACTCCTAAGAGCTTGTTGGTTTTTTGTAATATTCGAATTTTCTGAGCTAGATATTTCATCAAAAAGATCATAAGGGCTTCCCATATTCAAAATATGCTTAGTCTTTAAAGATACAATGGTTAAATCAACTGTACTTCCTCTACTATGTCCAGATTTTGGCGAAACATAACCTAAAGCAAATATATCTTTTTTGTCAATATTAGGGTAGAATTGAACTTTCATAGTTGTATCTGATTCATCTTCAGCCCATCTAATAAAATGATCTACAGCTCTTTGCGGTCTATAGGCATCATAAATTAATAATCCAAATCCAATTTTCTCTAATTCATCTTGAACATTTTTTAATGCATGAGCAGCTTCTTTACTCAAAAGACATTTTGCCGCATTATAACCATCTATTGGTTTTCCTACAAAGTTATTTGATCCAAAATACCTCATATCAGACCTTAAATTAGGCATGAGTTCTTTAAGATCAACAAAATCATTTTTTGTTGGTGGATCTCCAAGATTATTTTCACTTATTTGGGTAAATCCAAATAGAGTTAAAATAATTAAGAATTTTATTAATTTATTCAATTTCATAATTGCAATTGTTAAGATATGCTTGAATAAAACGATAAATCTTTATTTTTAGTATATGCAATGATTAATATCTACTTTTTTTGAGATAAAAGTTCTTTATATTTGATTATTACTTAATTAAATATTTTTTTATGGCAAAGAATAAAACAGTTGCAAATAAAAATGAAGTAAATGATTTTTTGAAAAATGTTGAAAATGAACAAAAAAGAAAAGATGCTTTTACTTTAGTTGAATTGATGAAATAGGTTACCGGCGAAGAGCCTAAAATGTGGGGTTCGAGTATTGTTGGATTTGGTGATTATCATTACAAATATGAAAGTGGAAGAGAAGGAGATATGTTTTTATCTGGTTTCTCACCTCGAAAGCAAAATATTGCTATTTATATTATGGCAGGTGTAGAAAACTATGAATCTTTATTACAAAATATAGGAAAATATAAAATGGGAAAATCTTGTTTTTATATTAAAAAATTGGAAGATATTGATAATAACCTTTTAAAAGAGATGATATCAGATTCTGTAAATAAGATGGAAAATAAATATAACAAATAATAATTTGATTTATTAATCAACCATATATATCATTTAAAACTTTAGCTAATCTAATTCCTGATTTTTGTAATTGACTACGAACAGTATTAAAATGATCATAAGAATATCTGTAACCTAATTTTTCGCCTATTTTTGCTGAGTTATAAACTTTAATAGCGAGTTTTTGAGATTCATAGGTCCAATCTAGAACAGTACCTTTTTTGATGTTTTCTATTTGTTGTTTGTTTAAGTTTCTTGCGTTATTTGCAAGTTCTGTATAACTCATATTCCAAGATGTAATCATATTGCTATCCCATACTCTGTGAAGGTTGGTGCCTTTATTGTGCCATCTAACTTGTATATCGTTGCCACCTTTATCTTCAGCTCTTCCAACATGTAGAGGTTGATGTAAATCACCAACTAGGTGTACTAAAAATTTTAAATAAAAAACCTGATCTTCTTGGCTTGTATTTTTATCTTTTAAAATTGCAATACATTTATTTATTCCGTTAACGATATCTCCATTCAGGTTTTTATCTGAATCCTCATACTTTGTATTAAAAGGGAAATTAACAAAATGCCAAGTATAAAATTTTTTATATCTGCTATCAGATTTAATATCATCACCAAAAGTAGAAACAAATGCCAAACTTTCACCTTGAAGAAGTTTTTCAATTTGTTTTTTTGCTTTCTTTGTTAAGTGCTTTTCTGCAATAACACCAATGGTTCTATGTCCCGTTGACCCCCAATCCGGACTATTATTTGCATTTATTATTAAAGAAGAAAAAACTATAATGATTGTGAAAAATATTT
>DAOVTF010000016.1 GCA_030633225.1 Flavobacteriaceae bacterium | reverse complement strand
ATTTTTTTCTATGTTGTCAGATTTATATTGTATTCGTAGTGATGGGTTCGTGCTAAATGCAATGCTATAATCTCCACTTCCATTTGATGAAAATTATCCAACTCTACCAAATGCCAGAAAAGAACGTTTTGCCAATCTTTTTAGATTTCGTGCAGATAAAGGGGCGTCTGTAGCTATTACGACCATACAAGATCCATCAACCACGTATGGCACTTCTTTTGCCATATAATAATTATTTAATTCTTTACCAACAGGCGCTCCATTTATAGTAAGGATACCTCCAAAATTAGTTTGAACCATTACACCAATTGTATATCCTCCGTTATCTTTTGGGAGAACTCGTGAAGAAGTACCAATCCCTCCTTTAAAACCTAAACATAATGTTCCTGTTCCGGCACCAACATTTCCTTCTTGTACGGTTTTGTCAGTTGCAGATTTTATTGCGTCAAGTACATGGGAGGTTCTTACATGACGTCCTCTGATATCATTAAGCCAACCATCATTTGTTTCGCCAACAACAGGATTGACCGATCTAATATTGGCATTTTTAGGAATTGACAAAGTGTAATCGATCAAAGCATTAGCAACTAAAAAAGCATTGAGTGTATTAGTTAAGGCTATTGGTGTTTCAATATTACCAAGCTCTTCTATTTGAGTAAACCCAATTGCTTTACCAAAACCATTACCAACAAATACTGCTGCCGGAACTTTTTCTTGAAAAATATTTCCCTGATGCGGAAGAATAACCGTTACACCTGTACGAATTGAATCTCCCAGAATTAGAGTTTTTTGCCCTACCGAAACACCTTCCACATCAGTAATGGCATTCCATTTTCCAGGTGTAAGAATACCGGGTTCAATACCAAGGTCTCTTACTCGTGATTTATTTTGAGACTGACAGGGGTTTATAAAATTGAACAGAACAGCAATAACAAATAAAGCTTTTAACATTATGTAATTTTTAAAGGGTTTAATTTAGCAGGATCCAAAAATCGAACTAAAGCACGAGCAAGAATTTTAGTTGGATCTATAGTTGGAATATTATTTATTTTGGTTTCGGTTATTGCCAAGGGTATTTCGGTACAACCGAGAATAATTAGTTGCGCTCCCTGATTTTTTAAGTAGGAAACACCTTTCATCAGGTTTTTTTTCGCTTGAGGGTGAATAGGAACTGATACGGTTTTAATGCCGTATTCTGGGTGGTAAATTGCAGTATGAATTAGTTTTTCTACCATTTTAAAGGTTGGCCTTATAACTTCATATCCTTTTGATTCCAAGTGTGATTTGTATATAACACTATTATAAGTGCCGGTAGTCGATAGAACACCGATTTTAGTCAAGTTTGGATAGTTTTCTTTAATATATAAAACCGTTTCTTCAATCATATGTAAAACCTTCATTGAGCTTTTATTTTTTTTAAGCTCTGTTTGAATGACACTAAAAATTTTACTAGAATGTGCTGTATTACAAGGAATGCCGGCAACTGTAACTCCTACGTCTTGTAATTTTAGAAGTACTTCAGCTATAGCATAAGCCGGATTAATTTTTACTTTACCGATTAAATACTCAGTACGATCTTCAATTTTTGAAGATATGGAAAGTAGTACAGTATCAAGATGTTCCTGATCACAAGTTGCCACGGTATTATCATATACTTTTTTAATTAGGTCAACAGCCGCGTAGGGGCCGATCCCTCCAACAATACCAATCATTTGTATTATATTTTTATTATAATCTATAAATAAATCTTCTCATGATAAATTTACATCATATTTTTAAATATTATCGTCTCCAACTAAAGACATATATTTTAGTTAAAATTAATTCTTTGAAGTAAAGCTTATAAAGAAAAAAAAGGAATAACCGCAACACCATATGCAAAAATTTCTTAACTTTATAATCAGGATTAAACAGTAGATAACTACTTTTTAATCTGCTACTATTCTTATAAAAATCGATTTGAGTAATATTTGAGTTTTTTATTTTACTGTATGAAGTTGAGTAAATTAATATCAGAGCTTAAACGAAGGCATGTTTTTAAATCTACAATTGCCTATTTAGCGATTGCATGGGTTATTATGCAAATTGCATCAATCGTGTTACCCGCTTTTAACGCTCCAGATTATGCTCTTAAAGCGTTAATTTATCTTTTATCTATTGGACTTATTTTTTGGATTGGTTTTTCATGGGTTTATGAACTAACTCCTGATGGTTTACAAAAAACGGACAGTATTACTGATAATGAAGAAACACTAAAATTAACCGATCAACGATTGAATAAAGTTATAATAGGTTCACTCGTACTTGCAGTTGTATTACTTGTTTCAATAAGCTTTTGGGCTGGTTCTAGTTGGAATAATGATCCTACACCTGATAATACGAAAGTTGCTGTTATTCCACTTGTTCAACAATTGGAAAGTGAAGATGAAGAATATTTTAAGATTGGAATGACTGAAGGGCTTATAAGTGAATTATCTAAAGTAGATCAGTTAACCGTAATAAAGCAGTCTTCTTCCAAAGTTTTAGCTTCTAGTTTTTCGCCCACTAATTCTCTCATTACTAATGTGATCAGTGGAATTGATTATTTTGTAAATGGGATAATTGAACGTCAATTAAACGAGATAAAGATCAATATTGAACTTAAGAAAACTATTGACGATGAACATATCTGGAAAAAGAGTTATACGAAAGATCTTTCAGAAATAAGATCGTTATGGGCTGAAGTTGCAGCTGACCTTGCAAGACAAATGAGTATTGTGGTGAAACAAGAAGATGCTGTATTGTGGTCAAATCTTCGACATGTAAATCCAGAAACATATGAATTATACCTTAAGGGTCAGCACTATTTAAATAAATCTACTAAGGCTGAATTCCAACGCGGAATGGTTTATCTGCAAGAAGCCATAGATAGAAATCCTGCCGATCCATATGCATATGCCTACCTCGCAGAAGCAAATGTAAGATTGGGTCATGGCCCCGCACCTCCATCTGATGTGTTTTCAAAAGCTTTGGCAGCAGCTCAACGGGCAATTCAACTTGATTCTACTGTAGCACTAGGTTGGGCAGCTCTTTCGCATTATCATACCTACTATGGAAAAGATTGGGCACTTGCCGAACATGCTTTTGAGCGAGCCAATGACTTGAATCCAAATCTTGCATATAACCATTACCATAGGTCCTGGTACCTTGCTTTATTTGGCAGGATGAATGAAGCCATTGAAGAACATAAACGAGCCCAAGAGCTGGATCCGTTTACTCCTTTACACACAGCGTGGCTTGGAGAACTTTATCGATGGGTTGGACTATATGAAGAAGGGCTTGTTGAAGTAGAAAAGGCATCTCAAATGGAGGATAATTATGCATTAAGTATGTTTATCAAAGGTAGAATTTTTATCGACCAAGGGAAAGTTGAAGAAGGATTGGAAATTTTAAGACAGGCTGGTGAGATCAATCCTGCATGGAAATATGCTGGTTATGGACCAGCTCTGATCCAGACAGGATATATTGAGGAAGGCAGAGCTATTCTTGAAGAATTGGAAAATAAGCCTGTTACAGGTTTCCGAGCTCTACAAATAGGAATCATGTACGCAAAATTGGGAGATTTTGATAAAGCTTTTGAATGGTTTGGTTATGAAAAAAAGCATGCTTGGTATCCATGGTTAAGAGTTATGTTCTTACCAGATAATATAAAGAAAGATCCGCGTTACCTAAAGATCATTCGAGATATGAATTTACCCGATCCTTCACCATTGGTTTATTATCCTGATCAATAAAATTTTGGAAGAGAAATCCATCATTTTTTTAAATAAACATCCATTTGAGGAAATGGAATAGTAATATTATTTTTAGCAAAATTTTTATATATTGCTTTTCGAATATCACTTTTTGTTCTTTCAATTGTAAATACATTTTTACTAAAAAAAAGTACTTCAAAATCTAACGAAGAATTCCCAAAATTTACAAACCTTGGTTCAATTGAATTTTTATCAATAACAGCTTTATGTTCAAAAACACTCTCTTTTAATACTTTAAATATCAATTCAGGATCACTTCCGTAAGCAACACCAACATCAACACTAAAACGTGTTTTTTTAATTTGATGACTCCAGTTAATAACCTTATTAGTTGTTATTAAATGATTTGGAATAATCATTACAATATCATTTCTTGATAATCCTGTAGAAGTACGTAAACCAATTTCTTCAATTTTTATAACTTCTCCATCTATTTCTAAAACGTCACCAACTTTTGTCGAGCCTTCAATTAATAAAATAACTCCAGAAATAAAATCATTAAAAGTTTGTTGAAGCCCCATTCCAATACCAACTAATAAAGCAGCAGAACCAGCTAAAAGAACCGTAACATTTACTCCAATAGCTTCAAATATTAAAGAAATAGAAATAACCCATATAATATATTTAATGATTTGAAAAAGACCAGAAATATTTTTTTGATCAAAAAGACCTAGCTTTTTCTTTCCAAACAATGCTTTTTTGATTAACCAAATAATAAATTTTGTAACTAAAAATATAACAGCCACACTTAGTACAGTATGTACTTTAATACTATAATCTCCAACGTGGAAGATTTGAAAATCTAAAAATTTACTAAGTTTTTCCATCATTAATTATTTTACTCTACTTATGGTTAATCCGTCACGAATCGGTAATAAAACTGTTTCTATTCTCGGGTCGTTTTTTAACAATTTATTGTATTCAATTAAAGCAATGGTATCTTTATCTTTTGGGTTTGGAGTTTCGGTTACTTTACCACTCCATAAAACATTATCAGATAAAATAACTCCGCCTGTATTCATTTTATCAATTATTGCATGAAAATAATTTATATAATTTTCTTTATCAGCATCAATAAATACCAAGTCAAATTTTTCATTAATTTTTGGGATAATATTTAAAGCTTCTCCAATATAAGTTTTTATTTGGTTTTTATATTTAGAAGCATTGATATATTTATGCTGTAAATCTCCCAATTCTTCATTGTGATCTATAGTGTGTAAAGCCCCATTTTTTTTTAAACCTTCTGCTAAACACAAAGCCGAATAACCGGTATAGGTTCCAACTTCTAATATACTTTTTGGCTGAATAAGTTTTGATAATATTGATAAAACTCGACCCTGAAAATGCCCACTTAACATACGTGGAACTAAAGCTTTTTGCCAAGTTTCTTTGTTGAGCTCTTGCAATAATTTTGGCTCACTTTGAGAGTGTTCTAAAACGTATTGGTCAATTTTTTTCGGTAGAAAATCCATCAAGATTATTTTTATAATAAAAAAAGCAGAACGTTAGTTCTGCTTACAAATATAAATACAATAATTTCTAATTTATTTTTTCATTTAATTTTTTCTCTAATTCTTTTTTTTCTTCTAAGGTTAAATGCTTTGAACCATCACAGGTATCTAAATATTTTCCTAACATTTTTGAAATAGCATTATTTTGTTTTGAATATGCTGCACAATGCTTGCACAATAATAGATGAAAATTTAATCTTAATCTATCCCAATATGAAGCTTCATTATATTGGTTTTTATCACAAATTGCAGTGGCTTCGTCACAACTAATCATAAACTTTTTACTCATAAATTTTTATTTTTTAAACCAATTTTCTTCAATACATTTTCTTAGTTGAACACGAGCTCTGTGAATAATCACCCATAAATTCGACGATGTAATATCTAATTCATTACAAATGGCTTCTGTTTCAAAATCTTGAACAGTTTTTAATAAGAAAACCATTCTATATTTTTCGGGTAAATTTTCAATACACTTATTTAAGGCACTTTTAAGTTCACTATTTTCAATATTTTTTTCAGCTTCATTTCCCCAAGTTTGTGGAACAGCCTCTTCTAACCAACTTCCTTTTCTTTCTCCATCCGAATAAAAACTCATTCTGACTTCTTTTTTCCCTTTAGCCGAGTTGATCTTTCTATAATGGTCAATTATTTTTCGTTTTAAAATAGAAACTAACCAAGTTCGTTCAGAAGCCTGTCCTCTAAAATTATCTTTTCCTTTAAAACCAGAAAAAAAAGTTTCTTGTACTAAATCTTTTGCAGTATCTTGATTATCAACTCTTGTAATGGCATAATTATATAAATAATCAGCATATAAACCAATCCATTTATTAGGATTTAAAGTATGCTTCTTGGAGTCTGACATTTAGTTTTGATTTTTTAGCAATGTAAATATAATCAAACTTATTTATAAATATAAAAGAGGTCAATCACTAAATAAATATTTTTTAAGCTATAAGTTTAAGCCTTAAAGTATCTATGATGTATTTTATATAAAATGTCTATTTAATCTTTTATTAAACTTGTCGCTCTATTATACTCATAGTTCATACGGGCAATATCTAATAATTGCACTTCTTGCGGACAAACCATTGCACAAGCACCGGTATGCGTACAACTTCCAAAACCTTCATCATCATGAGCATTAACCATCATGATAACACGTTCCATTCTTTCAATTTGACCCTGAGGTAATTTTGCCAAATGACCTACTTTTGCTGAAACAAATAAAGCAGCAGATGAATTTTTACAGGTAGCAATACAAGCACCACAACCTATACAAGCAGCACTATCAAATGCACTTTCAGCTATTTGATGATGAATGGGTGTTGAATTAGCTTCGGGAGCCATTCCTGTAAAGGAAGAAATATAACCACCAGCCTGAATAATACGATCCATAGAAGTTCGATCTACTTTTAAATCACGAATTACCGGAAATGAATTTGCTCTAAACGGCTCAATATGTAATGTATCACCATCTTTAAAAGAGCGTAAGTGGGTTTGACAGGTTGTATAATGCCCTTCTGGCCCATGCGCTTGTCCGTTTATAACTAACGAACATTGTCCACAAATCCCTTCACGACAATCATGATCGAACTCAACCACTCTTTCTCCTTTGGTTGCGAGTTGCTCGTTTAAAACATCCAGCATTTCTAAAAAGGACATATCTGAACTTAAATCATTTAATTTATAAGTAACTAATTTTCCTTTGGATTTGGCATTATCTTGACGCCATATTTTAAGTGTCAGTTTCATAAGTTTTGTTATTTGTAAGAACGAACTGTTGGTGTAACTTCTGTGAACTCTAATGCTTCTTTGTGTTCTTTCCATTCTTTTCCACCTTTCCATTCCCAAGCAGAAGAATACATATAATTTTTATCATCACGCATTGCTTCACCATCTTCAGTTTGATAATCTTCACGGAAGTGAGCGCCACAACTTTCTTTTCTATTTAAAGCATCAACAGTCATTAATTCAGCGATTTCTAAATAATCTGCTAAACGGCCCGCTTTTTCCAATTCAGAATTAGGACCTTTTTCATCTCCAGAAACGGCAGCATTTTCCCAAAATTCTTTACGGAGTTTTCTAATTTCTTCAATAGCCCAAATCATTCCTTTTTCATTTCTAGACATGGCAACTTCTTTAAACATAATTTTACCCAAACGTCGATGAATTTGATCTACAGGCATCGTACCTTTAATAGATAATAATTTTTCTACTTGGTCTTTTACTGTTTTTTCAGCTTCATCAAATTCCGGTGTATCGGTTGATATTTTTCCGGTACGAATGTCATCTGCTAAATAATTTGAAATAGTATTAGGCAAGATAAAGTTACCATCTACGGAGGCTTGTAAAAGAGAATTTGCCCCCAAACGATTTGCTCCATGATCGGCAAAATTAGCTTCACCTACAGCAAATAAACCAGGTATTGATGTTTGTAGCTCATAGTCAACCCATAATCCTCCCATAGAAAAATGTGCAGCAGGAGATATTTTCATTGGTTCTTTATAAGCATTTATCGCTGTAATTTTTTCATACATGGTAAACAGATTACCATATCGCTCTTTGATTGTATCTTCTCCTAATTTTTCTATAGCCGATTTAAAGTCCAGGTAAACCGCATTTTTTAAAGGACCTACACCATGACCGGCATCCATTCTTTCTTTTGCAGCTCTTGAAGCTACATCACGAGGCACTAAGTTTCCAAAAGCAGGATATCTTCTTTCTAAGTAATAGTCTCTATCTTCATCAGGAATATCTCCAGGTTCTCGTTTTTCATCTTTATTTTTTGGCACCCAAATTCTACCATCATTACGAAGTGATTCTGACATTAATGTCAATTTAGATTGATGTTCACCCGATTGTGGTAATGCTGTTGGGTGAATTTGTGTCCATGAAGGGTTTGCAAAATAAGCACCTTTTTTATGTGCTCGCCAGTTGGCTGAACCATTTGAATTCATTGCTAAGGTTGATAGATAAAAGATCTTACCAAAACCACCAGTTCCAAATACTACAGCATGAGCAGCATGACGAGAAATTTCGCCTGTATCTAAATTTCGAGCAATAATACCACGAGCTTTTCCATCGACAATTACAATATCTAAAATTTCATGACGACTGTATTGTTTTAATTTACCAACTTTAACTTGTTTCATCATTGCTTGATAGGTAGCTAAAAGAAGTTGTTGTCCCGTTTGACCTCGGGCATAGAACGTACGTGAAACTAACACTCCACCAAATGAACGATTGCTTAAATAACCACCATATTCACGTCCAAATGGTACACCTTGTGCTACCATGTGATCGATCAAATCAACAGAAACTTCAGCCATCCGGTATACATTCGCCTCACGAGATCTAAAATCACCTCCTTTAATGGTATCATAAAACATGCGATACACATTATCACCATCATTTTTGTAATTTTTTGCTGCATTTACACCTCCTTGTGCTGCCACAGAATGTGAGCGTCGTGCAGAGTCTTGAAAAAAGAAGACTTTTACATTATAACCTAATTCTGCTAATGAAGCTGCTGCACCACCACCAGATAATCCTCCACCAACTACAATTACATCTAATTTTTTACGGTTTGCAGGGTTTACAATATTAGTTTTAGCAAGGTAATTTTGCCATTTATCTTTTAAAGGTCCTACAGGAATTTTTGCATTAAGAGCCATAATTATATTTTATTTGAAGTAAAGGATAATAGGGATGATAGCATATAATATTGCCATAAATAAACCAAAGAAAAGCGCTATATATTTGATAATATTCATTGCCTTTTTAGGATAGATACCTAATGATCGATGTGCACTTTCTATACCATGTACTATATGAAAACCTAAAGCAATAATACCTATCTCATAAATCACAACCATCCACCAAACTTTAAAGGTTTCTATAACTAAATTATACAGATCATGCTCAACTTTTAACACTTTGTATTGTAGCCAAAATTGTGCCATGTGCAACACAATAAAAACACCAATAACAGTTCCTAAAATTCCCATATTTCTAGAAATCCAAGTACTTGTTGAGTTATCCGTTACTGCATATTTTTCTCCTTTTGCTTTCCAATTATTTAATGTGATCAATAAAGCATCAACAATATGGAGTGCAATTGCTGCATATAAAACCCAAGCTACGATTGTAATAGGCCAAAAATGCACCAAGAAGTGCGAGTAGGCATTATACATATCATGTTGATTTGCAACATTTC
The DNA here is from genome assembly GCA_030633225.1 of Flavobacteriaceae bacterium. Classification (GTDB taxonomy): domain Bacteria; phylum Bacteroidota; class Bacteroidia; order Flavobacteriales; family Flavobacteriaceae; genus Lutimonas. The sequence goes on along the minus strand of DAOVTF010000016.1, from coordinate 3,635 downwards.
CCCAAAATTCAATTGGGAAAAAAGAATCGGGAATGATTAAAATAAGATTTCCTACAAGATGAATAATAAGGAAGAAAATAATAAAAAGTCCGGTAACGGCCATTAAGTTTTTTCGTCCAACTGATGTTTTGAATAGTCCTTTTTTAATTGCCATAAGGCTAAATTTAAAATTAACCTCACAAAGATATAAGGGTAATAAACTACCTAGTATGATATTTGTCAGATTGTGACAGTAATCACTATTTATATTTAGTCTAAATTAAAAAATAGAAACTTAGATTAATTGAATTGATAGAAGCAATTTTTTATATTTGTGACGCTTAAAATAAACCAATCGAAAAATGAGTGGATTAACAACATCATCCTTAGGTAGAAAAGTCGCAATGTCATTAAGCGGCTTTTTCTTAATTACTTTTTTACTAGTTCATTTAGGGATCAATTTAACCTTATTTATTGGTGCTGATACTTTTAATGCAGCATCACATTTTATGGCAACGAATCCTTTAATTCAAGTAATGCAATATGTTTTAGCAGCTGGTTTTGTTTTCCATATTTTTATGGGGATTTGGCTAGAGCTAAAAAACAGAGCTTCCCGCCCTATCAAGTATGCTAAGAATAATGCAGCAGCAAATTCAGGCTGGGCCTCTAGAAACATGATATATACAGGTATTTTAATATTGTTATTTATCATTTTACATCTTAAAGATTTCTTTGTAAAAATTAAATTTGGCGAAGTACATGATGATTACGAACTAGTAACCGAATTGTTTAAAAATCCGATTTACGTGTTGATTTATGTTATTGCCTTTATTCTTTTAGGGATACATTTGAGTCACGGATTTCAATCAGCTTTTACAAGTGTTGGAGCAAGAGCCCCAAAATATTTAAAATATGTAAAAAATATAGGAATGGCCTTTAGCTATTTTATCGCTTTAGGTTTTTCAATTATTGCAATTTACTTTTACTTTGCTTAATATCAAATAATTATGGCATTAAATTCAAAAACACCAAAAGGTCCAATTAAAGACAAATGGACTACTTATAAAGATAAAATTGATTTAGTAAATCCTGCTAACAAACGTAATATTGATATTATAGTTGTTGGTACAGGTTTAGCAGGAGGCTCGGCTGCTGCAACTTTAGCAGAATTGGGATACAATGTAAAAGCATTTGCTTATCAAGATTCACCTCGTAGAGCTCATTCTATTGCCGCTCAAGGCGGAATTAATGCTGCTAAAAATTATATGGGTGATGGTGATTCAGATTATCGTTTATTCTATGATACTGTAAAAGGAGGGGATTACCGTTCACGTGAAGCGAATGTATACCGTTTGGCAGAAGTTTCTTCCAATATTATTGATCAGTGCGTGGCTCAAGGGGTTCCTTTTGCAAGAGATTATGGAGGGTTATTAGACAACCGGTCTTTTGGAGGAGTATTGGTTTCAAGAACTTTTTATGCAAAAGGACAAACAGGTCAGCAACTACTTTTAGGAGCTTACTCTGCAATGAATCGTCAAATTGCTCGTGGTAAAATTGAAATGTTCAATCGCCACGAAATGTTAGACGTAGTAAAAGTTGATGGTAAAGCTCGTGGTATTATAGCTCGTGATTTAATTACAGGAAAAATTGAGCGTCACTCTGCGCACGCTGTTGTTATTGCAACAGGAGGTTATGGAAATGTATATTTCTTATCAACCAATGCAATGGGTTCAAACGCGACTGCAGCATGGAAAATTCATAAAAAAGGAGCTTATTTTGCAAATCCTTGTTATACACAAATTCACCCTACTTGTATTCCAAGAAGTGGTGATTATCAATCTAAATTAACATTAATGTCTGAGTCATTGCGTAATGATGGCCGTATTTGGGTTCCTGCAAAAATAGAAGACGCAAAAGCAATTCAGCAAGGAAAATTAAAACCAACGCAAATTGCTGAAGCAGATAGAGATTATTACTTAGAGCGCCGTTATCCTGCATTTGGTAATTTAGTACCTCGAGATGTTGCATCCCGCGCAGCGAAAGAACGTTGTGATGCTGGTTTTGGAGTTAATGCAACTGGTGAAGCGGTTTATTTAGATTTTGCTGCAGCAATTGAACGTTATGGAAAAGAGCAAGCAAAAATTCATAGTATCGATAATGCTACAAAAGAAAAAATTACAGAACTAGGAACAAAAATTATTGAAGAGAAATACGGAAACCTTTTTCAGATGTATGAAAAGATTGTTGATGAAGATCCATATTTAACTCCTATGATGATTTATCCGGCAACCCATTATACTATGGGTGGTGTTTGGGTTGATTATAATTTAATGACCACAGTTGAAGGTTTGTATTGTATTGGAGAAGCAAATTTTTCTGATCACGGAGCGAATCGTTTAGGTGCTTCAGCATTGATGCAAGGTCTAGCTGATGGATATTTCGTATTACCATATACAATAGGAGATTATTTATCAAAAGATATTCGTACAGGAAAAATACCTACAGATACTCCTGAGTTTGATGCTGTGGAGAAAGAAGTAAAAGATAGAATAGATTTCTTTATCAATAACAAAGGGTCAAAATCGGTAGATTATTTCCATAAAAAACTTGGTAAAGTTATGTGGGAAAAAGTAGGAATGGCTCGGAATGAAAAAGGTTTAAAGGAAGCTATGGCTGATATTAAATCTATACGTGAAGAATTTTGGAAAGAAGTAAAAGTTCCTGGTGATGCAAATGAAATGAACCCAGAATTAGAAAAAGCAGGTAGAGTTGCAGATTTCTTAGAACTTGGAGAGCTTTTTGCAAAAGATGCTCTAGATAGAAATGAATCTTGTGGAGGCCATTTCCGTGAAGAATCTGTTGAACTAGAAGGTTTACAGAAAGGAGAAGCAAAACGTAATGATAAAGATTATGCTTATGTTTCTGCATGGGAATATAAAGGAGAACCCGCTGATGCTGTTTTACATAAAGAAGAGCTTGAATTTAAAGACATTGAGTTGAAAACTAGGTCTTATAAGTAAAGTAGTTGAAAAGGCAATAGCCAAAAGTTATTTGAGGCTTAACTATTATTTTTTAGCTAATTAACTTCTGACTATAAGTGAAAATGGGACAAATAAAAACATATAAAGATTTATTAATTTGGCAGAAAGGAATTCAAATTGTTAAGGAAATATATTTAATATGTAAGAATGAAATTCCTAAAGATGAGTTGTATGGCTTACAGAGTCAAATTAAACGCTCTTCAATATCAATTCCTTCAAATATTGCCGAAGGATGGGGAAGAAATTATACGAAAAGCTATATTCAGTTTTTAAAATATTCTAGAGGTTCTCTATTAGAATTAGAAACTCAAATTATTATAGCAAAAGAATTAGATTTTATTTCAACAGAAAGTTTTAATAAAATTCAAGAATTAATAACTGAAGAAAGTAAAATGTTAAATGCCTTTATCAAACCTGTAGAGAAATAGCCTTTCACTATTGACTGTTTTTTGGCTAATAAACTATTGCCTTTTGGCTTAAACACTAAAAAGAATGAATCTAACACTAAAGATTTGGCGACAAAAAAACGCCAAAGATAAAGGAAAATTAGTTGAATATAAAGTAACTGAGATTTCTGAGCATATGTCATTCTTAGAAATGATGGATGTTTTAAAT
>DAOVTF010000062.1 GCA_030633225.1 Flavobacteriaceae bacterium | reverse complement strand
TTTTCATTTCTAAAAGTTTTACGAAAGCGAACTTTCGACATTTTTAGAAATGAAAAATCCCTCATCAAATAAATTTGATGAAGGATTGATTTCGTCGGAGTGGCAGGATTCGAACCTGCGACCTCCTCGTCCCAAACGAGGCGCGATAACCGGGCTACGCTACACCCCGAAAAAATTATTTCTAATTTTCAGGCTGCAAATATAGAATTTAATCCTATATCTACAAGTAAAAATAAAGATTATTCAAAAGCCAATTTATAAATTCTAGAAATAGAATTTGACAATTCTGGAATACTTATAATTCGACTTTTTCTAATTGTCTCCTTGCTATCAAAAAACACCAAAATTGTAGGCTCCACGAATACATTATTTTTAGCCGATATTTCAGGTGAAGCATTCATATCTATATTGTAAAAAGGAATTTTTGGAAACTCTTTTTCTAACAATGAAATAACTTTTGGCTCTAAAGCTTCTCCAACATTACAGCTAATGGTTGAAAAATACAATAAAACTCCTAAGTTATTGTCTAACACTTCTTTAAATTCTTCTTCTGTAGTTATCGTTTTAAACTGCATGACACTATCTTTTTAAGTCTAGGTAAACTTACAAAAAAACTACAGTTTATTGTATTTTACAACACTATTAACAAAGATTATAATTCTATTAGCAAAAAGAATAACAAATTCTGAATTTTACCTAAAGTTTTATATATTTTTGTTATTCAAAATCTTAAAAGATAAAACCATGAGTGATACAATTGAAAGAATAAAGTGTTTGATTATCGGATCAGGACCTGCAGGATATACAGCTGCAATTTATGCTGCCAGAGCAGATTTAAAACCAGTTATGTATACCGGAATGCAAATGGGTGGTCAATTAACTACTACAACTGAAGTTGATAATTTTCCTGGTTATCCAAATGGAGTTGATGGTACCGCACTAATGGATGACCTAAAAAATCAAGCAGAGCGCTTTGAAACTGAAGTTCGATTTGGTGTTGCAACAAAAGTAGAATTAAGTGATAAAGTAGGTGGAATACATAAAATTACTATTGATGCATCTAAAGTTATTGAAGCAGAAACTGTTATTATTTCTACGGGTGCCACTGCAAGGTATTTAGGTATTGAAAGCGAGCAGCGTTTAATTGGTGGTGGTGTATCTGCCTGTGCTACTTGTGATGGCTTTTTCTATAAAGGTCAAGATGTTGTTGTTATTGGCGCTGGTGATTCTGCTGCCGAAGAGGCCACTTATTTAGCTAATATTTGTAACAAAGTTACTATTTTGGTTCGAAAAGATTATATGCGAGCTTCAAAAGCTATGCAACATAGAGTTAACAAAACTAAGAACATTGAAGTTATGTATAACACTGAAGTGGATGAAGTTTTAGGTGATAAAGTTGTAGAAGGTGTTCGTGTTTTTAATAATTTGACTAAAGAAAAACAAGTTGTTGATGTAACAGGATATTTTGTTGCAATTGGTCACACTCCAAATTCTGACATTTTTAAAAGAATCGTTGATACAGATGATGTAGGCTATATCATAACTAAAGGAAAATCTACTAAAACAAATATACCAGGAGTTTTTGCAGCAGGAGATATTCAAGATAAAGAATATAGACAAGCAGTAACTGCAGCTGGAACCGGATGTATGGCAGCGCTTGATGCGGAGAGATATTTAGGTGCTTTAGAATAATATATAAGTAAAGAATATTTAATGACAAAACAGGTGCTTTAGAAATATTAAAGCACCTGTTTTTTTTATTTGGTTATTGGTTGACTTCCTTAAATATCAAACTATTAACCTTTTTTTTGAGTTTCCATACCATTCTAAAGCTAATAGTATCATAACTCCAAATAAAATAAAACCAAAAGCATACCATGTTGTTGAATTGGATAGGTCAGGAAAATAACGTTGATAATTTTCAATAATTTCATTTCCTTTACTGTCAAATAATACTTCACCATTTTCCGTTTTGAAAACTTCTTTTTTCCAAGGCCAAACAATTCCTAAAGAACCAGTAATAAAACCTATGATGAGTGCAGTAACAATTTGGTGCCATCTTTTCAATAAGAATCCTAAAATATGTGAAGTAACTACCAGTCCAAAAACTGAACCCAATGTAAAACTTGAAATTATTTTTAAATACCTTATTCTAGCTTGATCGTAAATAAAATCAAAATTCCATGAAAATATATCAGCGATAGTTTTGTACAGCTCATTTACTGAATCTACTAAAAGTAATACATAATTACCCATTAAAATCAAAATAAATGAGCCAGATAGCCCGGGTAATGTCATGCCAGATACTCCAATAATTCCACAAAAAAACACAAACCACAAATTATCATTTTCTTTAGCTGGGCTCATTAAACTTATTCCAATTCCTAAACTAATTCCAATAATAATTGCTATAATATTTTGCCTTGACCAATCTTTAAAATCTTGTGCTATATAATAAATAGAGCCTAAAATCATTCCAAAAAAAGTACTCCAAACATAAAGTTCATAATTTTGTAAAAAATAATCTAGAACCCTCGAAACACTAAAATAACTAAAGGTGCTACCTGCAAAAACTAACAATAAAAAACGACCATTAATGTATTGATAAAAACTCTTAAACCTACCATTCAATAAAAGTTTAAAGGCTTTTTTATTAATTTTTTGCAAAGAATATATAAGTTCCTCGTAAAATCCGGCAACAAATGCTACTGTACCACCTGAAACTCCAGGCACTTTATTAGCTGCACCCATAGCAACACCCTTTATAAAAAGAAAGATCTTATCAGATAAAGTACGAGTATTTTCCATTTAATTTTCCTTTCCGTCAGCCAATTTTTCTAATAATAATATAAAAGCAAACCCTACAATAGCTAATAAAATAGCCATGTAAATCTGATTATCTCCATTATAATTAAATGGCGAAACACTTTTGTCTTGAATTATTTTTAACTTTCCGTTAATAATTTCAGACTCTAAAACTTCTTTCCATGGCCATATTTTATTAATTGAGCCAATAATAAAACCTGTCAATGTTGCTAAAGTTAAGTTTTGATAGTTATCAAAAAGCCATTTTAATAATCTTGAAAATGATAATAAACCAACAATAGCTCCAATGAATAGGGTGCCAATTATTTTAATATCTTTTTCATGAATTGCATCTAAAACTGGCTTGTACATACCCAATAACAATAAAATATAACTACCTGAAATTCCAGGTAAAATCATTGCGCATATTGCTAATGCTCCTGATAAAAATACATATGGGTAAGAGATATTTGTAGTTTGAGGAGTCAATGTTGTAATATAAAAGGCAATAAATACACCTAGAATTAAAAGTATAACGCTAATTAAAGTCCAAGATTTAATTTGTTTGGCAACATAAATTATACTTGCCAGTACCAAACCAAAGAAAAAAGACCATATTAAAATGGGTTGAGTTTCTAATAAATGACGAATAATCTTGGCTAATGAAATTACACTTATTGCAATACCAATTAAAAGAGAAATCAAAAAGTTTCCATTTATTGATTTCCACATGGCATTTATTCCATCATTCTTTAATATTTTAAAAGTATTTATGTTTATTTTATTTATAGATGTAATCAACTCTTCATAAATACCTGAAATAAAAGCAATTGTACCTCCAGACACTCCTGGCACCACATCTGCAGCACCCATTGCCATTCCTTTTAATGAAATTACAAAATAATCTTTTAGCCTCCTACTCACAAGTTCATATTAATTAATTAGGTGCCAAAGATAACTAAATTGAACCATCAAATGAAGGTGAAATTAATAAGTAATTATTCTATTTTGAAGTAATAAATTTTTGCACCATTTTATTAATTTCTTTACGTGCAAAAACCGTAGGGAATAATTCTAGAACATCTTTAATATATTCCTTATCAATCTTTAAAGATTTTTCAAGAAAGTAAAAACCTTCATTATCTTTTTGGGTTAAAAAATATAATCCTGCTAATCTAAAAGTTATTTCAGCAGCTTCTTTATATTTTTCACTTGCATCGAGTAATACTTGTATGGCCTCTTGAAAATCACCTAAAAAGTGTAATACATCTGCTAAAGCTAAATAAATTTCTAATCTATCATCTTGTAATCCAATACATTTATAATACGCTCTTGAGGCTTCTTCAAATAAGTTTAAATTCAAATTTATTTCAGCAAACTTATGCCAATACAAATTATTCTCTTCATCAATACTTAATGCCTTATTCACGTAAAACAAAGCTTTGTGATAACTTTTATTTTTAATATATATTTCGGTTAACGCCAGCCAGCCTTTATCCAAAAGTGGATCTTCATTTACTGTTTTATTATAATAATCAATTGCCTTTTGTGATTTTTCAAGTTTTTCAAAACATTTTCCAATTCTTAAATAAGCAAAAGATGTCGGAGTATCTAACTCCATAGTTTTATTATAAAAATCTATTGCATCTTCATATTGGCCCAATTCTTCAAGAGTTTTTGCTTTTTCAAGGTGAGCTCCTATAAAATTTTCATCAATTAAAATAGAATATTCAAATGCTTCCAATGCCTTTAGATGATTATTTACAATATAATATTGTCTTCCTAATTGATGCCAGGCAATTTCACTATACGGTTCTTTCTCAATATATTTTACTAAATAATCTATTGCTTCATCATGCTGCTCCATCATATCAAAGCAATAAATAATATTGTATAAAGATGAATAATTTTCGAATGCAACTTCTAAACTTTTTGCAAAATTGAATCGAGCAGTTTCAAAATCATCTAAATGCAAATATTCCATACCTAACATGGATAAAATATCTGCTTCATCATTAGAGAATAGCAAGGCAGTTTTTAAAGAATCTACAGCATTTTGATGCTTTCCTTTTTTAGAATAAATTGTTGCTTTTTGAATATATATTTCTTCATTAGATGGCTCTATTTCAACTAATTGATCTAATATTTTTTCTGCATCTTCTAACTTGTCATCCAAAATTAATAATTCAACTTTGATAAGTTTTAGAGCCACAGAAGTAGGGTGCTGTGACAGCCCCAAATGAATCGCTTTTTTTGCTAAAGAAAATTTCCCATTATCAACATAAAACAATATTATTTCTTCAAATTCATTAGAATCAAAAAAATAAACACTATTTGTTTTTAACATCAATTCAAATTTCGATAAAGGTAAATTATCATTACTATTTGAAAACTGCTGCATAAAATATTTGTTTTATTCGATACTAATGTAGTTTAGATTTATGCTAATTTTAAAAATCAGTTTGTTTTTTCTTAACAATTTAATTAACACATATTTTTACAAAAACATCACAAAAAAAACTGTAACTTTGTCTGGATAAATAATTCTTTTATTGCTACTATGGCCAAAAAGACCTTACTTAACGAAAAAGAAATTCATATCATTCTTCATCGCTTGGCTTGTCAACTTATCGAAAACCACCAAGATTTTTCAAATACAATTTTAATAGGATTACAACCTAGGGGTGTGTTTTTAGCAAAACGATTGGTTGAATTACTAGAAAAAGAATATCGCATAAAAAATATTATTTTAGGAAAATTAGACATCACTTTTTATCGTGATGATTTTAGAAGAAGAGAAGATCCACTTATAGCAAGTAAAACAGATATTAATTTTATAGTTGATAATAAAAATGTAGTTTTTATTGATGATGTTTTATTTTCGGGTAGAAGTATTAGAGCAGCACTTACTGCAATTCAAGATTTTGGCAGACCGAAAAATATTGAACTATTGGTTTTAATTGATAGGCGATTTAGTCGTCATTTACCAATTCAACCTGACTACAAAGGGAGACAAGTCGATGTAATAAAAAATGAACAGGTACAAGTAGTTTGGAAAGAAAATGACAAAAAAGACATGGTTTGTATTATAAATACGTAAGATATTAAAGAATAATTATGAATGTTTAAAGATTAAAAATAATTCAATTTCAATTAAAGAAATGACTCAATTAAGCGTTACTAACTTATTAGGAATTAAACATTTAAATAAAGATGATATTACTTTAATCTTTAAAACTGCCGACCACTTTAAAGAAGTTATAAATAGACCCATTAAAAAAGTACCTTCTTTAAGAGACATTACCATTGCCAACTTATTTTTTGAAAATAGCACCAGAACTAAATTATCATTTGAATTAGCTGAGAAAAGATTATCTGCTGATATTATTAATTTTTCTGCAGCACAATCTTCGGTAAAAAAAGGTGAATCATTAATTGATACTGTAAATAACATTTTATCAATGAAAGTTGACATTATTGTTATAAGACACCCAAATGAAGGGGCTAGTGACTTTTTATCAAGACATATTAATGCAAAGATTATAAATGCTGGCGATGGTGCACACGAGCACCCAACTCAAGCATTATTAGACTCCTACTCTATTCGCGAAAAACTTGGGTCCGTTAAAGGGAAAAAAGTTGTAATTATAGGTGATATATTGCATTCAAGAGTTGCCTTATCAAATATTTACACCTTACAATTACTTGGAGCAAAAATCAAGCTATGTGGCCCTACTACATTAATTCCCAAGCATATAACAAAATTAGGAGTTGGTTATGAAAATAATTTAACTAAGGCCTTGGAGTGGTGTGATGTTGCGAATGTTTTAAGAGTTCAACATGAAAGAATGGATATCAAATATTTTCCTTCGATAAGAGAATACACACAACTTTTTGGAATTAATAAAGAATTACTGAATTCTATTAATAAAGATATTGTTATTATGCACCCTGGTCCAATCAATAGAGGTGTAGAAATCACAAGTGATGTTGCCGATTCAAAACAATCTATAATACTAAACCAAGTTGAAAATGGTGTTGCTATTAGAATGGCGGTAATATATTTATTGGCTCAACAAATAAAAAGATAGAATAATTTGTATATTAAGTGTTTATGTTAATTAATAAAAAAGAATCTTTTACAACGATAAAGCCCTCTTTTCAAGGAAATGATGGAAAAATTGAAAATATTAAGATCTTTTTAAAAGATTTTAATAAAAATTTATCTAACTTTAAAAACGATAATATAATATTAGATTTTTCTAATGGTAATAACATAGAATTAAAAGAAATATTATTATTTTCGCAACTTAGTGCAGTACATAAAAATAATGATAATTCTTTTGTGTTAGTGTATAACGGTATAAATATTGATAAAATACCTTTAGAGTTGGTAACCGTTCCAACTTTAAAAGAAGCAGAAGATATTATTGAATTAGAAAATATTGAACGCGATTTAGGAATTTAAATAGTTTATATGGTAAAAAAACTACTTTTAACTCTTTTTTTATTAACTTTTCCTCTAGCAATTTTTGCTCAAGATGACGATTCTATAGATAAGAATATTCTTGAAAATTCACTAAGTGGTATACATGATGTTGTTGCATCACCAAACCCTTTTAGTGTAACTACAAGAATACGTTTTATGGCTGACGACATTCTCGAAATTGACTTTTTTGTCAAGGATTTACTTGGTAATACAATCCATGTAGAAAAAGTTAAAACTAAAAAAGGCGCTAATTCAATTCCGTTTTATCGAGGAGAGCTTGAATCTGGAATTTACATTTATTCTTTAAAGACTAAATCAAAAGTTATTTCGAAACGAATGGTGATAAAATGAGTTTAAAGCTCACCATATTAGGATGTCATTCTGCAACACCAAGAACCTTTGCGCATCCAAGTTCACAATTTTTAGAAATAAATAATAGGTTTTTTTTAATTGACTGTGGTGAAGGAACTCAAACTTTATTAAGAAAACACAAGATTAAGTTTTCAAAGATTAAACATATTTTTATTTCACATCTTCATGGTGACCATTATTTTGGTTTGATTGGTTTAATTTCTACTTTCGGTTTATTAAACAGGCAAACTGAAATACATATCTTCGCTCCTAAAGGGATTGAAAAAATAATCACTCTTCAATTAAAACTTTCAAAGTCATGGGTTAAATATCCACTTATATTTCACGAATTAGATTCAAAAAAAAGTGAATCAATATTTGAAGATGATAAGGTTGAAGTTTTTACAATTCCTTTAAAACATAGAATTTATACCAATGGTTTTTTATTCAAGGAAAAAACAAAGGAACGCAATTTGAATATAATGGAAATTAATAAATATCCTGAAATTGAAATTTGTGATTACCAAAACCTAAAAAATGGTAAAGATTTTACTTTAAAAAATGGTAAAATTGTTAAAAATGAAAAAATTACTTTTGATCCTCCTTCAATTTTGCAATATGCCTATTGCAGTGACACGGCATATTTTGAAAATATTATACCCTTGATTGAAAATGTAGATTTACTATATCATGAATCAACATTTTTAGAAGATAAAAAGGATTTAGCAAAATCTACCAAACATTCTACGGCAAAAGAAGCTGCTACTATTGCTCAAAAATCAAAAGTAAAAAAGCTACTATTAGGGCATTATTCAAGTCGGTATAAAGATGAAAACTTGTTTTTAAAAGAAGCTCAAACTGTTTTTAGTAATACAGAGCTAAGTTATGAAGGAAAAACTATTGAAATTCTTCCAGCTTAAGAATTATTTGTGATTTAATATTGACCTGTACTTAAAAGCACCAAGGTACATGCATCTTCAAAAAAGATATCGTTTTTTTCTAATATTTTTTCAAATTCCACATTTTTTGTTCCCGGATTAAAAATAATACGTTTGGGGTTCAATGAAATAATATAATCATAGTAGATTTCTTGCCTTTTCGAATTTAAATACAACGTAACGGTATGAACATTCTCAATTTTTGGAAATCCTTTATAAATTATAACGCCATCAACTTCACCTTCTTTTAGTCCAACT
>DAOVTF010000291.1 GCA_030633225.1 Flavobacteriaceae bacterium | reverse complement strand
GGCACTATTTGTACCTGGATATTTGTCTAAAATAAATTCATTCAGTTTTATAGAAAAAGGCAGTGTCATTTCTTTAGAACCATAAGCTATAGAAAGATTCAGTTCGTCAAAATTTATTATTTGAGGCCTTCCTGACATTCCTTTTCGACCATAAACGTAAGTTTGTTTAGTTTTACCGTTAACAGAAACGTTCATTAATAGAGCCATTAAACTTTGACTTTGTACTTTAGGATTTCCTGATTTAATACTAATTGAACCACCTTTATTAAATTCAGGTAAAACAAAATTATTTATACCATCAGAGTATAAGGAACGCAACTTTAAAGGCTGAAAGTTATTTGAAGGAAATATTGTATCCTTTTTTTGAGTTTTCATTACCATTTGAGTAAGAACTTTATTTGTTTTAAATGATAATGATCCGTTTTCGAATTTAATATTTATTGCTTCTGGTATTAAGTTTTCTTTAAAATTATAGATAACATTTCTAATTCTTTTAATTTCACCTTTACTTATAAAGTAATCTTCTCTGCCATTAATTCCTGAAACAACTATTTTTAAGGTTGGTTTACCATCCATGCTTTCAGTTAAAATCTGTTTTGGATTAGGAATAAACTCTTTTACTTCAACATCAATTAAATCCTTACCAATTAAAAAAGATTCATGCCAATTGTTATTTCCTAGCGTAGCAAAAAGGACAGGTTCATTAAAACTAAATGCTTTATCATTTTTATCTACTTTGAATTTTAGAAAGCTGTTCGACGACAGAAAGGTATTTGAAGTATCATCTTGTCTAATATGCATCATGCCCTCAAACCCAAAATATCTTGTTACACCAGCTCCAAATATGATTATTATTATTGCTGCATGAAATATAAGTAGTGGCCATTTTTTTTGTTTAATCATTTTAAATTTTATGATATTTACCGCAATGGAAATACTAAATAAAATAAGTAAAAGTTCAAACCACCAAGATTTAAAAACTACCTTTTGAGCAGAACTTGTACCAAAATCATTTTCTATAAAGGTTGCAATCGCTATTGATGCGGCAAATAGTATGATATATATTCCCGCAGCTCTAGTATTGAATAATTTAGTAAAATATTTTTTAAATATGTCTAATAATTTCTTCATTTACAGTGATATATAATTTAATTGTTTGAGTCTTTTTTATATTGATTTATAAACTTGATTAAAAGGAATTCTAAAACGTTCTCCAAAAATACCATCAGGTATTCGAATACCACATGCAATAACCATATTAATTTCGGCGCCAAATGGTAAGTTTAAAAGCTTTTTGATTCGTAAAGTATCAATTCCTTCCATTGGGCAAGTGTCATAACCTGCATTTACCATACTTAACATAAAGGTTTGGGCTGCTAAACCAGCACTTTTATGAGCGACAACTCGCATATCACTTTTTCTGCCCTGACGATAAATAGGTCTGAACAGGCCTATAATCCAATAAACGATATATTTAAACCATCCAAAAATTCCTAAAAAGTCAAAATATGTTATTGGTATGAGTTTGTTGTAATATGTACTTGCAAATTTTTCTCTTCTATTATAATCTTTTGGATCTTTTCTCCCTGCAACTTTATTGATATAATCTAAATTGGCTTTTGCTCGTTTACGCCAAAGGTCTTTTCGAACTACAACAACTACCATTTGTAGTGCAGTTTCTGATGCACTTTGATCGAAACAATAATTAGAAAGTTTTTTTAATTTATCTGAGGAAGTAACATGATAAAATTCCCATAATTGCATATTACTGCTATTGGGAGCCAGCGTAGCTTGTTCAATACATTGTTTTACAATTTTAGGATCAATTGGTTTGTTTGAATCGTATTTACGAACAGATCTACGGTGATTAATTACTTGTGTAAAGTCCATATTTGATGATTTTTTTAGAAAATTAAATCTACAAAAAAAAGAGTAACCATAGTTACTCTTTTTTTAATCAAAAATAAATTTATAAAATCACTTTAAAATTTCAATCATCAACCCCATAAATCTATTCAAATTCATGAGGCAATTTTCTCCATTCTTTCTTTACTAAAAACTATGATATTTTGAATATCTAAATCATCGACTTCTTTTTTCTTATCGGCAAATTTTAAAAATACTGGATAGACATTATCTAATTCAATTTTTGTTAATTCAAATCCTATTTTTTTCGCTCTATAGGCTAATGCAGCTCTTCCGCTACGTGCTGTTAAAACAATTGAAGATTCGGTAACACCTACATCCTCAGGATTCATTATTTCGTATGTTTCTCTATTTTTTATTACACCATCTTGATGAATTCCAGAGCTATGAGCAAATGCATTTTCGCCAATAACGGCCTTATTTGGTTGAACAGATACACCCATATGATGTTGAACCATTTGGCTTGTACTATATAATAATTGTGTATTTATGTTGGTGTCTAAATTTAAATAAGGATGTTGTTTCATAATCATAACAACTTCTTCTAATGCTGTATTTCCTGCTCTTTCACCAACACCATTAATTGTACATTCTATTTGACGCGCTCCATTCTGAATTCCGGCAATTGAATTAGCTGTAGCCATTCCTAAGTCGTTGTGACAATGGCATGAAAGAATAACATTGTCAATACCTTTTACATTTTCTTTTAAATATTTCATTTTTGCACCATATTCTTCCGGTAAGCAATAACCTGTAGTATCAGGAATATTTAAAACTGTTGCTCCTGATTTGATTGCTTCTTCACAAATTCTGGCTAAAAATTCGTTATCAGTTCTCCCCGCATCTTCTGCATAAAATTCAACATCTTCAACAAAAGTTTTTGCATATCTAACAGCATCTTTTGCACGCTCAATAATTTTTTCGGGAGTTGAATTGAATTTATATTTAATAT
>DAOVTF010000082.1 GCA_030633225.1 Flavobacteriaceae bacterium | reverse complement strand
CATTATTTTGAATAGCAATAGCATCATAAATATCACCAGTGTACTTAATTAAATATACAATTGGTGCAAATGTTTCTTCCTGAACTATTTCGTACTCATTTTTTGCCTCAGCTATACAAGGCATAACATAATTACCAGATTCAAATCCTTTGCCTTCTAACACTTCTCCACCAAATAATATTTTACCACCTTCTTTTACAACACTATTTACTGCATTAGTAAAAGCGTTAACAGAATGTTCATCAATTAGCGGACCTACTAAGAATTTTTCATCTAAAGGACTTCCGATTTTTGATGCGACACTTTTATAAGCTTTTACCATAGAATTTTTTACTTGATCATAAACACTTTCGTGGATAATAATTCTACGAGTTGAAGTACAACGTTGTCCAGCTGTACCAACAGTTCCAAAAACAGTAGAAGCAATCGCCATAGGAATATCAGCATTTGGAGTTATAATAACAGCATTATTACCTCCTAATTCTAAAATGGTTTTCCCTAGTCTTTTCCCTACAATTCCACCAACTCTTTTCCCAACTGCTGTTGAACCTGTAACTGACATAAGAGGAATTCGTCTATCCGCAATAAAATTATCACCCATTATTGATGATTTTGCTACAACAAGATTAAATACTCCTTCGGGAACATTATTCTTTGCTAAAACAGAGCTAATAATTTTTTGAGTTGCCAAAGCTGTTAAAGGAGTTTTTGATGAAGGTTTCCAAATAACAACATCTCCCGCAATAGCCGCTAAAGCAGAATTCCATGCCCAAACAGCTACTGGAAAGTTAAAAGATGTTACAATTCCTACAACTCCTAATGGTTGATATTGTTCAAATAACCTATGTTCTCTTCTTTCTGATTGTAAAGAAACACCATTGATCAAACGAGATTGACCAACAGCAAAATCACAGATATCAATCATTTCTTGAACTTCACCTTTACCTTCTTGGAAAATTTTTCCCATTTCGTAAGAAACTAATGCGCTTAGATCATCTTTATATTTTCTTAATTCTAAACCAATTTGACGAACGATTTCTCCTCTTTCAGGAGCAGGAACCAGCTTCCAAAGTTTAAAAGCCTCTTGAGCCTTATTTATCACCATTTCATAGTCATCTAAAGTTGCATTTTTAACTTTTGCAATCTCTTTTCCATCAATTGGTGAAGAGGAAGAAGTTACAGCACCTTTAGTGTCAAACCACTCTTGACCTGTTGAAACACCTTTGTTTACATCAGAAATACCTAATGTTTTTAAAACTTTATTTATATCTATAGACATATTTATGAATTTAATTATTTTAATTATTTTTTGCTAATATATTTAGTTCGTTTACAAACTCTTGAATTTCTTTTGATTCAAAACTCTTTTCTAAACAAGCTTCTTCTAAAGTACCCCAAATAGGTTCTCCACAGGCAATGCACTTTATTCCTTTTGCTGAAAGATAATTCACAGAAAAAGGAAAATTCTCTACTAAATCTTCAATAAGAATTTTTTTATTGATCAACATTTTAATATTCTGAATATAATACAAAATTAACAATAAAAGCCGAACTATTTTTAGTTCGGCTTTTATAATTTAAGTTAAAAAATTAATTAAAATTTAAAATTTAAACCAGAGTAAACTCCAAAATAATACGGTCTGAAATTTCCTGAATTATTTGAGTAAGTATTAAATTGATATTTAAACATTGGCGCAACATTCAAATACCAGCTATTATTAATTTTATAATCTAAGTCAACACCTAGATTACCACTAAAATTAATATTGTTCAAATTATTAGCCTCTCCAAGAGATGTTATTTCGTTTTGAGAAACAATAGAAACGTTATTCTTTGTTAAAAAATAAGTACTAACACCACCAATAAGATTAACACCAAACTTTTGATCTAACAAACTATATTTCATTTCTAAAGGAAACTCAAAATATTCTATGGATTGATTAATGTCTCCATTTAAAGTAGATTTATTCAAATTATTTGCTGAGGGCAAATCGACACTTTGATTTTTTGGAATTGGAGATAATATTACACCAGGCTTATCTGTATTTATGTTATTATAAGCAAATTTTGCTGTTGAAATATTAGCATTTACATCTTTTGTGTTATATGCTAGTTCAACTTTATTAATACCTGATTGGATAAAGAATTTATTAGAGAGTTGATAATTAATTTTTACACCTACCGACAAGGCATCATCTGTTGTTTTTGAATTATCGGCCAAATTATCATTTAACGGAGAACCACTTTGTAAAGTATTATAATAAACAGGAGCCACAGTTGGCCCTACTGACCAATTTTTAGTTTTAGGCTCTTTAATAATTTTTTTGGCTTCACTTTGAGTAATAAGATTAATATCAGATTTTAATTCATCAATAAAATCATCTTTGTCAATAATATATTTATTTTCGATATTCTTATAAACTGAAGAAATGTTTGTTGTGGTAACAATTACATTATTGTTTGGTTTTTTAACAAATATTCTTTCTTCTTTTTTAATACTAGCAGGTTTCTTATTATTGTCAGTTTGAGCTAGCTCTATTTGTTGTTTTTCAGTAGTTTGATTTAAAGGGATAACCTTATTTTTATCTGAAGTTATAAATTTTGAATTTGTTACTTTATTTATTGGTTTAACACTTGAATTTAAATTATAGTATAACATACCCGCTGTTAAAGCTAAAACAAACATCATAGCAACACCACTTAAACGTCGCCATAAAGTAATAGTCTTTTTATAATGACTTTCGGTTAAGGAATGCTCAATATTATTCCAGACTTTCTTACTAGGCTCTATTTCCAGATCCTTAAAGTTTTCCTGAAATACACGATCTATATTTTTTCTATCTAACATTTTAAATCATCTCTAATTTAAAACAACCCAACATTTTGTTGTTGCTGATTTAATTCTACTTTATCTTTTAATATTACTCTGGCTCTCGATAAATTAGATTTCGAAGTTCCTTCGGCAATACCTAATAATTCTGAAATCTCTCTATGAGAATAGCCATCTAATACATATAAATTAAAAACCATTCTATACCTATCTGGTAATTCTTGAATAATTCTTAATAAAAAATCTAATGAAACATCTTCTTCATTAACGTCAACTTCTACTTCATCAGGGTAATTTTCTTCTACTAAATTTAAAACTTTCTTTTTACGATACGTTTGTAATGCTGTATTAATTACAATTCGTTTCATCCACCCTTCAAAAGAACCTTTAAATTTATACTGTTCAATTTTTTTAAAAATTATTATAAAAGCTTCTTGTAAATTATCTTCGGCTTCATGATGAGTCTTCGAATATTTCACACATAAAGCAAAAAGCTTACCAGCAAATAGTTGGTAAATTTCCGATTGAGACTTTAAGTCTTGTTTTTTACTTTTTTGTATGAGTTGCTTCAAACTCATTCTTAATTATAATATTTTAGGTTAATACTGGTACTTCAATAATTAAATAAATCGGATCTCCATTCTCATCATCACCTTGCCAAAATCTAAATATATACGGACTTGATTGTAAGGCATGTACTCTAAACGTCAATTCTTCCTCTGTATTTAAATCTTCACAATTTTCATCATCAATAACGGTTGATATTACCGCTATATTTCTTGCATTAAAATCATATTCATACAAAACGTCACTATATATATAACAATCATCAGGGCGAAAATATTTTACGGTAATAAAATAAATTTCTCCGTACACAAACTCTTCTGGAACTATAGCGTCTTCAATTGGCAATAGTTCATAATGGAAATTCGTTTCATCATTATCTGAACAAGAAACAAATAAAATTAAGCTAAATATTATAAATAATACCTTTTTCATACTATTATTAACAAAAATTCTTTCTGTTAGGTATCTTAAAAGATACTTTTTATATAAATTGGTTGCGTTAAATTAATTTACTTTTGTAAAAAAATTAGGAATGAATATTTCTCAAATTATTGATTTGAATAATAAAAAGAATTTTGATAAATACGCCTTACAAACATTTCAATATCAAGCAATTAACAATGAGATATATGCTAATTTTATAAATTTTTTAAAGGTCAATCCTAAAACGATTGACAATATTAAAAATATTCCTTTTTTACCCATTCAATTTTTTAAAACACATCGGATTCTTTCTTCGAAAAAAAAAGTACAAAAAACATTTTTAAGTAGTGGAACAAGTGGATTAGAACAAAGTAAGCATTTTGTTAGTGATTTAAAGATTTACGAAAAAAGCTATTTGAAATGTTTCAATCAATTTTATGGTAACATTGAAAGTTATGTAGTTTTAGCGCTTTTACCTAATTATTTAGAAAGAGAGGGATCGTCATTAATCTATATGGTTGATGATCTGATTAAAAAAAGTAAATCAGAAAAGAGTGGATTTTACTTACATGATTTGAAAGGGTTATCAAAAACCCTAGTTGATCTTGATAAAAATAACAGGAAAGTAATTTTAATAGGAGTTTCTTATGCCTTATTGGATTTGATAGAGTTTAAAAAATTTAAACTGAAGAACACTATTGTTATGGAAACAGGAGGGATGAAAGGAAAGCGCAAGGAAATGATCAAAGAAGAATTGCATAAAGAACTTTGTAAGGGTTTTGGTGTTAATGAAATTCATTCAGAATATGGGATGACCGAATTATTATCGCAAGCTTATTCAAAAGGGAATGGACTGTTTAGAACTCCACCTTGGATGAAAATTATAATTCGTGACACTGAAGATTCTATGACACTTCTATCAAATAACAAAGTAGGGGGTATTAATGTTATCGATTTGGCAAATATCAATTCTTGTTCTTTTATTTCAACACAAGATCTTGGTAAAACTTATTCGGATGATACTTTTGAAGTTATTGGTCGTTTTGATAGTTCAGATATTAGAGGTTGTAATTTGATGGTGGTTTAAACTATAAATGAAAGGATGATTGTAATAAATGAACAATGAATAACGTTGTGATCTTTTGAGATTTTTTCTCTAGGGTATTAAAACTTAGCAGTGTCTTAATCAGGTATTTTTGACAACAACTTCAGACTCAATTTATAAAAAACAAAACCAATTAATAAGCCCAATATCGCCCCAACAGTCACATCGATAGGAAAATGAACCCCTAAATAAATTCGGCTATAAGCAAAAAGTATTGGCCATATAAAAAATAAGATAGTATATTTATAAAACTTTTTTAGAGTTAGATGTATAAATAAACTAACAGCAGTTGAAGTTGTAGCATGACCTGAAACAAAACTAAAGCTTTTATTATTTTTTACAATTCTAATAATTTCATTGATTTCGGGATCTCGATTTGGTCTTAATCGTTCTGTAAAATTTTTAATAAAAACAGTTAATTGATCAGAAAAAGTAACTAATAATGCAGAGATAAATATTAAAGCTAGACCTTTTTTCCAACCAAGAGATCTAAATATCAAAAGGAAAAATATTATAAATAATGGAATCCAGCTAAATTGATTGGTAATTGACATCCAAAATGAATCCCAATTTTCACTCCCTAAACCATTAAGAAAAACAAGCAGTTCTTTATCGTATTGAATAATTTTGTCTAGGAAAGTCAACTTATAAATTACGTTTTACAGGCCCTGTAATATCTTCAATATTATCTTGAACCTTATTCTTTATTTTTTTTACTTCTTTTTGAATATCTCGAGTAAATTCAGTATCAATTCCTTGTTTTTTGGCAGTACTGTTTATTTCATTTTTAACTTCATTAGTAGCATTTTTTAATTGTTGCATTCCTTTACCTAAGCCACGAGCAATTTCGGGTATTTTATCAGCACCAAAAAGCATCACAACAATAACTCCAATCACAAAAATTTCGGCACCACTTATAAATAAATACATAATCAAATTCTTTCCATGCAAAGATAGTATAATTAAAAATGAAACTTTAAAAATTATTTATATCTCCAGCTTGTTAAGTCTGCATCTTTAGGAGCACTCTCTGCAATACGTTTCATAATCTTTGAAACATACATAGAGTTGTATCGTAATCTCGAAATATAATTTGGGTTATCTTGATCTCCATTCCAACAATGCTCAGCTCTGTCACCATAGTCAACTTCACCATCATAATAGGGATCAGTTGTACTTTCTAAAAACTCTTCCATTGAATATACGGCGTTATTTAAATAATAATTATCCATATCTCCACAATAAATATGAATTTTTCCTTTAAGCTTATCTCCTAATTTATCCCAATCCCTTTCCAAAATGTATTTTAAATCATAGTTTTCTTTCCAATAATTTGCAACTTTAGGGTTAATATCTCCAGTATATTTATCCCAAATACGTTCAGGATAACCATCTTTTCCTTGAGGCGAATAGGTAGCCTCCCAAATATCCCATTGTTGACCTGATCTCGATTTATCACCTAATACTAGTTCCAGATGATTATCTTGTTTTAGGGTTGATGTAATATTTCCTAGATAATCACGATGACTTGGGACTTCTAATTTTTTATGCTCACTATTGTAATAATATGCATTCTTGTCTTCGTAGATATTTGTTAAGCAATAATTCTTAAAATCTATTGGGTCGGGGCATGCAGCAAAACAACCATTGTATTCATCTGGATATTTAACTTGTACAGCTAAAGCTTCCCAACCACCAGTAGATCCACCATAAAGAAAGCGCGACCAACCTTTTCCTTGCCCTCTAAATTGTTTTTCTATATATGGAATCAATTCATGAGTTATTGCATCTCCGTAAGGGCCTTGACTTGCTGAATTAACCGCATAAGAATCATCGTAATAGGCAGTAGGGTGTTGAATTTCAATAATTAAAAACCTTGGAAAATCTGGATCATTCCACCGTTTATAAAAATCATATGCTTCTTGTTGTTGCACAATATTATAACCATCAACACTAAATCTATCAGAATATTCTGGTTTTAGATCTTTATCTGGTGGCGTAGTTCTAAATCCTCCAAAGTCGGCTGGAAAGTGTCCATGAAATATCATTAGTGGATATTTAGCTTCTGGATGTTCATCAAATCCTTTAGGCAATAAAATATGAGCACCCAAATACATATCTGTACCCCAGAATTCAGATAATTTTTCCGATTTCAATTTGATGTGCTTTATCCATTTGGTATCTACCGATTCTTTTATTTTTGGAATCACTTGATCCATTACAATTTCCAGATTCTCTATTCCGTTTTCTGTAATCGTAACCTTAACAGGTTTACTGTATAAATTTCCCGGAGATTTATTCCATTTTTGACCTTCCCCATTATCCATTGGCAGTTTTACGGTCTGCCCGGTTGAGAGATTAAATGTTTCGTAAACATGTAATAAAGCCTGCACATAATATTCTCCTGGTTTTATATTTTTTAAACTTTCAATAGGAAACCCAAATACATTTTCATTAAAAGTTACTTTTTTACCCGGTTCTAAATTATTAACATTCATACCAAAAATTAACTGACTATTTAATCCTCCTATTTGAAAACGAGGCTCTTTTTCATTATTATTTGATAACATTAGTAATAATCTTCCATCAAGATTTTTTGTACTTATTTTATCAGAAAAAGAAACATTAAAAGTAATTTTTGATTTAGTGTCAATATTTGATTGAAACCCTAAGATGATAAAAAAGGCTGGAATTAAGAATAAGAGTAATTTTTTCATGGTATAAAAATTTGAATTAAAAGATAGTAAAATAATACAGATTTTTAAAGGAACAGTAGAGAGCTTGGGAATTTTTTTTTGTGAGAATAGGAAATTAACAAATAATAATGAAAGAATAAATAACTTTATAATTGTATTAGATACTATTGCTTCATTTGAATGGGATGAATTAATTGCGGTAGGACCATATACAAATT
>DAOVTF010000020.1 GCA_030633225.1 Flavobacteriaceae bacterium | reverse complement strand
ACTTTCCCATTAGGACTAATTCCTACCTCAGCATCATATCGTTTATTATTTGTTAATCGAACAATGTTTTTACCATCAAGATCGCTCATATACAGCTCAGCTCCTTGCGGATAATCTTTTGGATCAGAATAGTTACCTCTGTGCATATCTAAATTATCTTTAGTTGATGTCCAGATTAAATGTTTTCCGTCAGGAGTATAATGCGAACAAGCATCATCACCTATAGCATTGATCTTTTTTAAATCAGTACCATCTATATTTATAGTATAAACCTGATGTGTTGTATCTTTTCCCATTTTACCATTAAATATTACAGATTTTCCGTCAGGAGAAAAATATGCTTCTGCTCCATTAGTAACCGTAGGTATTTTTTTAATAGGTAATTCAATTGCTTTTTCAACAACTGCAGCTAATTTTTCTTTCTTCTCAGCTTTTACTTCTTCTTTCTTAGTTTCTGCACATGAAACCATTACCATTGTTGATAATCCAAGTGCAACTGAAAATTTTAAAATATTTTTCATCAATTATTATTTTATAGTTATTTGTTTTTAATGTTTAGGTCTTCCTTCTGATCTTTTTGATTGGTATAAAGCTTTACGCGGATCTAATTTCGCACTAACATCTCCTTCATTAACAGTAACATTTAATGGAGAATCTAATGCAGGTAATGATCCTTTCATCACGTTTTTAGCACCGTCACCTTCAAATCCTAAATACCCATATTTACCATAGTGTAATAATTTACTTGACAAGGCTTTAATAGAATCGTCAGAATTTGACCCAACAAAACCAACACTTTGCATATTGTTGCTTGCATTTGGAATAGCATAAACTAAGGCTCCATCGTTTGATAAATTATTGATTAATTCCATTTTTGTACTATCAAAATGACTACTATAAGCTTCTTGAAGGTCTTTATTGTAAAACTTGTTTTCATATCCTAAGATCCAAACAGATTGATCTACAGGTATATTTTCAATATCAGAATCACTAACAATAACAGCAACTTTTCCTTGCGCTTCTTGAGTAGCTTTCCATGTATTTGCTAGGTCTTGATAGGCAACCTTATTTTTACTGGTAGCAGGAATAATAATTGTTGATTGTTTGGCTCCAAAAACTTGTGACAACGAAGCAGGAACTTCACCTCTATCAACTCTTCTCATAAGATTAAACTGAGGGTCAATTTCAACTTTTAATGGCTTTTGATCTAAATCAAATGAATAATTTTGCTCTTTTTTATTCATCGTGACATTTTTCCATATCACTTCATTATTTCCTTCTGTAAATATTGCAACTGGTACATTGAGATTAAATACAGCTTCATTTTGAGTTTGATTTAATGTGAAATTTAATTTGTTTCCATTAGCTTTCACATTAGAAATTTTTAAAGAAGGAGCTCCTTTTCTATCAATCCATTGATCAAAAAATCCTTCTAGATCTTTACCCGATACTTCTTCAAAGCTCTTTTGAATTTCAGGAAATGAAACTTTTTTGTATATATTATCAGCATAAAATTTTTGGTATGCTTTTATAAATGTTTCATCACCTAAGTCATATCTCAACATATTATTTACCATTAATACTTTTCCATACCCAATAGATTCTTCAGCAGAATTATTTCTATTCAAAAATTTATTGATAGGAAAATCATTTTCATCATTCACATAGTCTGTAAACTTTTGTAGTGTATTTCTTCTATAAGTTGCACCAACTCCTCTTTGCTCTTGCATTAAATGATCTGCCATATACGCTGTAATCCCTTCACACCAATTCCCTTCAGCATAATTTACATAAACACTGTTCCCCCAATAATTATGCAATAATTCATGTGGGTAAGATGAATAAAGAATCCATGGAAAACGAATTACTTTTTCTCCTAATAAAGTAAAAGATGGCATTCCATAACCTGTTTCCCAAAAGTTTTCAACCAAAGCAAATTTTGTATAAGGATATTCACCAATCAAAGTTTCATACATTTGTAAGTACCCACTTGTAATTCCTAAATATTTTTGTGCTAGTTCCTCATCCGGAGTTCTTAAAAAAGCCTGAACTTCAACATCACCTAATTGCTTAGAATATTCTGTCCATTTTGCTGCAGTCAAATATATTTCATCCATTGGCTCAGGTGATTCATATACTATTACTTTTTTATCGTTTACAAGTTCATTTTGAGTTCTTTTACCTTGAGACACAACCGACCAGTCTTTATTTATTTCAACCTTTAGATTAAATGTTGTTAGTAAGTTCTTATCAAATGTAGGTAACCAATAAGTAGAATTTGCCATATAAATTCCATTATCAGATATCACACCCTTTGTCTCGCTAAATCCTCTGGCATATTCGGCAGCAGATTTCTCTATATCATCTTTTATTATACCTCTATAGTCAATGGTGAAATTGTGATTATTTGATTTGTCAAATTCCAATTTATACATGTTCACATAACCATTGGTTAAAGTATCGTTATTTACTAAACTTTCAATTTTAGCACCTTCAATATTTCCAATCTTTAGGTTTTTGTTTAAATAGAATTCAATACTATTGGAATTATTTACAAATAGGTTTGAAGGTAAAGAAATTTGATTCTTAATATTAAGAACTGAACTTACTACATCAATCTTAGCATCAATTTCTTGATTCTGGTATTGATCTTGGGCGAATGATACTTTAGTACTCAATAATACTATTATCATTATTGTTAAAGTAAAATATTGTTTCATCTAAAAAATTTATTATTGATTAATTATGTTGCAAATATAAAATTTATTTATTGTTATTCAATAATATTTTATTGTTTTTCGATATTTTAACAAAAAATTATATTATTGTTATTTTTAATGTTAATTACACCGCCTTTTGATGATCTGATCTATATTCAAAAAGATCTGAAGGCTGACAATTCAACTCGTTGCAAATTAGTTCTAACGTAGAAAATCTTATTGCCTTGGCTTTACCACTTTTTAAAATAGAAAGATTAGCTATTGTAATACCTACTCTTTCTGATAGCTCAGTTAGAGTCATTTTATTTTTAGCGAGTTGAACATCTAAATTTGTAATTATTGGCATAAAAAGAATTCTATTTTCACAAATTAATTTTGTAAACTAGGCGTAAAAGTAAAATATTTTATTGAAAAACAATAAAAAATAGTTGTTTTTCAATAAAATATAATCTATCATCTCTTAAAAAATACAGAAAATTTATTTACTTGTGGTTAATTATTTATCAGGAACAAATTCTAAAATATCTCCAGGAGTACAATTCAATTCCTTACAAATAAGTTCTAAAGTAGAAAAACGAATTGCTCTGGCTTTCCCACTTTTCAAGATTGAAAGATTAGCCATTGTAATATTTACCCTTTCTGAAAGCTCAGTAAGAGTCATTTTATTCTTTGCTAACTGAACATCTAAATTGGTTATAATTGGCATATTGAATTAAATTGTTAGTTCTTGATCTTTTTTCAGTTCAATTCCACGTAAAAAAACTATGCTAATTACAAATACTAATATGCCCAGTAATATGGTTTGAAGATCAAAATCAAATTCATTTTTCAAAGTAATGCTTTCTAATTGTAAAGATTTTAAAACCATTGCATCTGTAATAAAATGAATAATAGCAGGTATAATTGCCAAAGCAATAATTGTAAAACCAATTTTTCGAAGTAAAACTCCATTCTCAGGAATAAAATATTGATTGGATGTTAAATTTTTAAAAATCTTTCTCAAAAAATAAAGTATTAGCAGGTACAAAAATGAATCAATAAATGCCCCAAATATTCTCATATATATAAAACTTTGGTTAAAGTTCTCAATATGTAGTCTACCTTCACCATTTGTCAATTTTATAATATGCTCCTTTCCATCAATAACAATAGGCTTTAGAAAATCAATCTTTGAAAAATGAATTTTGAATCCTTTTAAAACATCCACATTAAAAAAATCAACATTCAATATCAATAACAGAACGTAAATTATAATTGAAATTAAAACTGCCCATTGTAATACCCATAAAATACTAACTATTGATTTTATAATTTTTAATATCTGACTATTTCTTAGTACCATCCTTTCATATTTTATGTAATATTAAAAAAAAAAAGTAACTAATAAAAGAAATGAACACTTTTGATGCTGACAATATTTTATATATTTTTGCAAATGTTAAATTAAAGCAACAAATTAAATGGATAAAACTATCAAATTTTTAGTTCTACTTACTCTTATAATTAATGTTTCCTGTGCTAGTACAAGTTCATTCAATCAATTTTATGATCAACACAAAAACGACAATAATGTTAGTTCTTTTCAGGTTCCTGGATATTTAAAAAGTATCCTTAAAAATTCTTCTCCAGAAATGAATAGTCTCTTAAAAAATGTAAAAGATTTCAAAACTATATCATTTTCTAATTGCACACCTGAACAAAGTGAAAAAATTACTAATGACATCAATCAAATAACAAAAAACTTTACTGATATTGTTAGAGATAATAAAGAAAATAAAAAAACTTTAGTTTCCGTTAAAGAAAAAGGTGATAAAATAAAAGAAATAATCATCCATAACAATACCAATAATGATCACAAAATATTATTTCTTAAAGGTAATTTTGATCCTAACAGAATAAGTGATTTAACAAATTCTAATGAACTTTTTGATATTCAATAAATTTTATAACTAAACGACCCAATAATGTTCAAAAAAGTTACATTCATATTTATATTTTTTATCGGCACAAATCTATATTCTCAATTTATAAATCCAGATGCGCTTAGAATAAAGAAGGACTCTGCAGGATTTGCAGGTACAATTGGTTTAGATATTAGTTTGATAAAAAACACCAGTACAATATTTGCCTTAGGAAATTCAGTTTATATTCAATATAGAAAAAACAGACATTTATTTTTCTTTATAAATAATCTTAATATTAAAAAAGTTGATGATGATTATATCATCAATAAAGGAACACAACATTTAAGATATAATTACAAGATAAACGATCGAATTACCTGGGAAGCTTTTGCTCAATCACATTATAATTCGATCTCTAAAATTGATAAGAGACAATTAATTGGTACAGGTCCAAGATTTACTGTTTTTACAGAAAAAAAATATGATGCTGTAGTTGGAACACTTTTTATGTATGAGCATGAAAAAATTGACGAAGTTCCTACAGTCTTTCATGATGATTTTAGGTTTAGTGGTTATCTAACTTTTAGACTGTTTCCTACTAAAAACTTTACTGCTACTAGCACAACTTTTTATCAACCAAAATTGAGTGAATTTAGCGATTATCGTATTTATAGTCATAACTCTGTCATGTTTAAAGTTTTTAAAGGGCTTTCTATAGGAATTACATATATTGCAACATACGACTCTGAGCCTGCCAGTGGTATTCCAGAATTTCAATACAGACTATTAAATGGATTGTCTTATACATTTGATTAATTTAAAAGAGTTAGGTTCATTTAACATTTGATAAATATAGGTAGTTTTTATCTTTAGTCTTATAGTATAAATAAAAAACAAATGAAAACATTTGAAACTTTAAAAATTAATAAACCACAACTTAAGGCTTTAAATGATTTGGGAATAGAAAACCCTACTCCTATTCAATTAAAAGCCTTACCTGCAATTTTATCAGGTAATGATGTCGTTGGATTAGCTCAAACTGGTACCGGGAAAACATTTGCCTATTTATTACCTTTATTAAAACAGTTACAATTTTCTGATCAAATTCAGCCTAGAATTCTAATCCTTGTTCCTACTCGTGAATTGGTAGTCCAAGTTGTTGAGGCTGCAAAAAGTTTAACAACTTATCAAACTGTTAGAATAGATGGTGTATTTGGTGGCGTAAATATAAATAACCAAAGGCAAATGGTTAGTGAAGGCTTAGATATTTTAGTTGCAACACCAGGCAGGTTATTTGATTTGGCCGTTTCAGGTGTTTTACGTTTATCGTCTATTCAAAAATTAGTAATTGATGAAGTTGATGAAATGTTATTTATTGGATTTCGACCCCAATTGATGAATATTTTAGACATTCTACCTAAAAAGAGACAAAACATATTATTCTCTGCCACTCTTCCTGAAGATGTTGAAAATATAATTAAAGGATTTTTTAAAAGCCCTAAAAAAATTGAAATTGTACCAGTTGGTACACCTTTAGAGAAAATTGATCAAAAAGGTTTTTCGGTACCCAATTATAATACAAAAGTCAATTTGTTAAATTCTTTGTTAAGCAAAAGTGAGTATGAAAAAGTATTAGTTTTTGTTAAAAACAAAAAAATTGCTGACAGGCTTTTTGATAATTTAAAAGAAACATTTATTGATGAGATCAATGTAATTCATTCTAATAAATCCCAAAACTTTAGATTCAATTCTATAGAAGAGTTTCAAAATGGGTCAGATAGAATATTAATTGCAACTGATATTGTTTCTCGTGGAATGGATATTAAAGAAGTTTCTCATGTAATTAATTTTGATACCCCAAAATTTGCAGAACAGTATATTCATAGAATAGGAAGAACAGGTAGAGCCAGAAAAAAAGGAAATGCAATTATATTCTTTACACCAAAAGAAGAAGAAATGTTATTGGAAATTGAAATTCTAATGCAGTTTGAAATACCTATTTCCTCTATTCCTAAAGATATTGAAATATCTAATATTCTTATGCCTGAAGAAAAGGATAAAACAATAGAAAAAGAAATAACCCATAAAAAAATAAATACTTCTACACTTGGAGCAGCTTTTCATGAAAAAAGCGATAAAAACAAAAAAGTAAATTTAGGTGGTTCTTATAAACGTGAAATTAAAAAGAAATATAAAAAACCTAAAACAAGAGCGCCAAAAAATAAGAGTAAAAAATAAATATTTTTTACTCTTATTACTTAATAATAATAGTTAATTGAATACTTTAAACCAATCACATTTTTTATAGATCTGTCAATTTCCAAATTTCAATTATTGAATAATTACCTTGTATGTAATTGATAGTTTGCTAGAGTTAACTTTCCGTTGTAAATATTTTATGCCAAAAATCTACTTTTTATATTTAAAAATTGCAATATAAAAAATTTATTCGCGTTGTATAATCTCAATTAGTTTTTTAATTAAAACTAGGGAAAATTGTTATTGTTAAAGAAGGAAAACTCTCCATGAAAATGGGGAGTTTTTTGATTTTATATCTATATTTAGTTAATTTTTTGCATTATTTTTTATAATATGTAACATTTATTACTTATTATTTAATAATATTTTGTCTCAAAGCAATATAAAACACAACTAATCGTTTATAATTTGATGAGTTTTTACAATCAAAAACTTGGGAAAATTGTTATAATTAAAGAGTAAAAACTCTCCATAAAATGGAGAGTTTTTTTTTGCTCAATTTTTTCTTAATTCATAAATTTGATTATCAAAAATGTAAGTTTTATTTTGTAAAGTTGGCAATATAAAAAATTAATATACGTTGTATTATCTCATGAGTTTTTTAAATAAAAACTTGGGAAAATTGTTATTGTTAAAGAAGAAAAACTCTCCGTGAAAATGGAGAGTTTTTTTCATTTAATATTACCTCTATTTAGAAATATAATTACTGGAGAGAAATCAATTTTTCTTTTTTATTTAAAACAATCAACAATATATAAAAATATCATACGTTGTATTATCTCATTAGTTTTTTTAAATAGAAACTAGGGAAAATTGTTATTGTTAAAGAAGGAAACTCTTCACGGAAGTGAAGGGTTTTTCGATTTTTACAGTATAAAGTTCTATCGCAAAACTTCTTCTAAAACAGATCCTGAATTCCCATTTGGGAACTCAATTTGCAGTAAATTAGCCAATGTAGGTGCTATATTTATTATTGGAGTATAATTTTTTGATTTACCTTTCTTTATTCCTTTACCATAAAAAATAATTGGAACGTGAGTGTCATAACTAAAACCTGAGCCATGTGTTGATCCAACTTTTGAGTGAATAATTGTAGCAGGATTTGGTACTATTAATATATCACCAGACAACTTTTGATTATATCCATTTTGAAGATTATACAAGATCCCCTCAGTAAAATTAGTGTTTTGTAACGTTTGTGAAGTAACAACTTTATTCACTCCTTCATAATTAATAATTTCATTGACTAAAACCTGAGTAACCTTATTTTGGTCAAGTTTTAATTTTGAAATCTCTTCTTTATTTAAAAATATTTGAAAATTTGACACATTTTCAATCAACTTGACAGATTTAAAATTTTTCTGTGTAACTCCCAATACAAATTTTTTAAATTCATCAACATCAATATATCCGCTCGGTATTTTTAAAGAATTTAAATAAGATGGAACTTGAACTGCAGCATGGTCTGCAGTCAAAAATATTGTATAATTATTTACACCAACATTTTTATCCAAAAAATTTAATAATTCTTCTATATCTTTATCTAAACGCAAATAAGTATCTTGAATTTCCTTTGAATCTACACCAAATTGATGCCCTATATAATCAGGACTAGAATAGCTTATAGCTAAAAAATCAGTATAATTTCCTTTTCCTAAATTTTCATTTTCTATCGCTGCCTTTGCAAATTCTGTAACAATATTATTTCCAAACGGAGTGCTTTTAACAAGGTCATAATTATTGTTTTTCTTTCTTAGTTTTGACAAATCATGTGGAAATGTTGGTGACTTTTCTCCATTATAAGTTCCTTCAAAATTATTATTATCAGCAATGCTTTCTGTATATGTTTCAATTGGGTATAAAGTTTCCCATTTTTGTTTGACATATTTTTTTGGTAATTCCAAATCATTAAAATCATTTACCCACTTAGGCAATTTTTCCATGTAATAGGTACTAGTAATAAATTTACCCTCATTTTTACCAATAAACCAATAAGCAGCATTTGCTGTATGGCCACCAGGTAATACAGCTGAACGATCTTTAATACCAATACTTATCGTTTTACCATTCATGTTTTGCGATAACCGCAGCTCATCAGTAATGGTTGTTGTAAGTAATCTATAAGGTGATTTTTGTTCGTTTGTTTTTTTAGTTCCAACTGCTTTATATGTAAAATCATCAACGCAATAAATTGATTTTTTTGAAAATTTATCATACCAATTATTGCCAATAATTCCATGTATATCAGGTGTAGTTCCAGTATAAATAGAAGTATGCCCAACTGCAGTATAAGTTGGGATATAGTTAAAATGTGCATTTTCACAATTAAAACCATCATTCATTAATCGTTTAAAACCACCTTCATCATATTTATTATAAAATCTGGTTAAATAATCATATCGCATCTGGTCAACAACAATTCCAACGACTAACTTTGGGCGATCAATATTTAAATTTGACTGTGCTTTAAACTCAATTGAACTTAACAAAATTAAGCTTAGCAAAAATATTTTTTTCATATTAAAATTTTAAAAAAACAAATGTACTAATTAAATATGCTCAAATAATATTTATTATATTTTAGTGACACAGCAATATATTTTTAATATTTTAGCACTATACTAGAGAATATGATATATTTAAAAAATATAGGAAAATACTTTATAATGCTTGGGCAGGTTTTTAAGAAACCGCAAAAGTGGTCTATTTTTTTTGAAAATTTCTTTAAAGAAATTGAAGAGTTAGGTTTAAAATCGATTGGTATTGTAGCTTTTATTTCTTTTTTCGTTGGTGGTGTTGTTGCTATTCAAACTGGATTAAATGTTGACAATCCTTGGATACCTAAATATCTTATTGGTTTCGCAACTAAACGAGCAATTATATTAGAATTTGCACCAACTTTTATGGCAATTATATTAGCTGGTAAAGTTGGATCATATATTACATCAAGCATCGGTACTATGAGAGTTACAGAACAAATTGATGCTTTAGAAGTCATGGGGATAAACGCATTAAATCACTTGGTTTTACCTAAAGTAATCTCTACAGTATTGTTTTATCCTTTTATAGTATTATTAGCTATGTTCTTGGGAATTCTTGGCGGATGGGTATCTGGATTTGCAACCGGCTTATTTACCTCTGACCAATATATTATGGGAATTAGAGAAGATTTTAAACCATATTTAATTCAATATTCATTAATAAAAACTATGGTTTTTGCTTTTATGATTGCAACTATTCCATCTTTTTATGGGTTTTATGTTAAAGGAGGTTCATTAGAAGTTGGTAAAGCAAGTACTAAGGCTGTAGTTTGGACCAGTGTGGTAATAATTGTATTAAATTATTTTTTAACTCAAATGTTTTTAGGATAAATGATAGAAGTTACAAATTTACATAAATCATTTGGTGAAGATCATGTTTTAAAAGGTATAACAGCATCTTTTAAAAAAGGAGATACAAGTCTAATTATTGGATCAAGTGGGTCGGGTAAAACTGTATTTTTAAAATGTTTATTGGGATTATTTGAACCGGATGATGGTGATATTTGTTATGATGGCAGGTATTACAGTAAAATGACACTTAAAGAAAAACGTGATCTTCGTAAAGAAATGGGAATGGTTTTTCAAAGTGGAGCTTTATTCGATTCGGAAACCATTGAAAACAACATCATGTTTCCTCTAAAAATGTTTACCAATCAAAGCTATGAGGAAATGCTAGAAAGGGTAAATTTTGTTTTAAACAGAGTCCATCTCGAAAATGTAAACAACAAATTTCCAGCTGAGCTTTCAGGAGGAATGCAAAAAAGAGTTTCTATTGCACGTGCAATAGTAATGAATCCAAAATATTTGTTTTGTGATGAACCAAATTCAGGACTTGATCCTAGAACATCAATTGTTATTGACAATTTAATTCAAGAAATTACCGATGAATATCAAATGATTACCATTATCAATACGCATGATATGAATTCGGTAATGGAAATTGGAGAGAAAATTATTTTTTTAAAAGATGGTTTAAAAGCTTGGGAAGGAGAAAGTAGCACCATATTTAAAACTGATAATGAAGCAGTAACTGACTTTGTTTATTCATCCAATCTGTTTAAAAAAGTTAGGGAGGTTTACAATAAATAATTTTAGAGTTGATCAAAATATTTTCATATCTCCTGAATATCAATCCGTAAGTTAAGAAAATACTTTAGACCCTTGGTTAAACACATAACTTAAATTGATACTATTCTTATGTAATTCTTTTTAGTCAATTTCCAACGATTTACTTCTTGTTCAAAATTTAATGAACCTGGAATGGTTCTGTACTTTTTAACAAACTCAAATCCAACTTTTTCAAGTGTTTTGTTTGGTGCCGGATTAAATGCAAAAGGCTCACAATACAAAGAATTTAATTTCAACTTTTCAAAATAAAATGGTAGTGACTTTTTAACCAACTCTGCTCCTAGTCCTTTCTTTCTAAAATCAGGTTTCCAAATATGTAAATGCATGGTAGCCAAATTTCCAAAATCAATTCCGTTAACATTTGAATGCCCTATTGGTACTCCGTCAACTTCCCAAATCAAAGCATAGGAATTTTTTTGATTTAAAGGAGAATTTATCTGCTCAGTCAACATATTGATTAATTTATCTCTAGTTGGCATTTTATTTAAATCAACTCCCATGTTTGTTAAAAAATCTGGATCAGAATTTAACCAATAATTAGCAATTAAATCAATATCATTTGATTCTATTTCTCTTACAATTGTTTTAAAGTTTTTAGATGCATTTTTTTCTTCAAATTGCCTTTTTGTTAACTCCATATTAAGGCTTTTCCAGATTTTTCCATTGACTTTTCTAATCTTACTATTCTTGTTATTAATTTTAAATCCAACATTTTCGTAACACTTAATTGCTCCCACATTCCAATCAAAAACATTCAAATCAATTTTTTTTACTTTTGTGTCTTCAAATAATAATTTAGTCATTTCCAATACTACTTTTTCTCCAATCTTTTTCCCTCTCATTTTTTTACTGCCAATTAAAATTCTTGATAATCGATTATTTCCATTTTCGAAATTTAATTCACAATGACCTATTGTTTCATCAGTTTCAGTTAAAACAATTTTCATAGGTTTTTTATCAGACATTTTAATATAATCTGTCAATTGTTTATTTGTCAAGGGAAAGGTGAAAATTGATCCGGCAAATTGTACTAATTCTTCTTCATTTTTAATCCAAGACTTAAAAATTTTAAAGTCGGATTCAGAAAAATCTTTTAGTTCTATCATTTAAATCTTTTATTATGTGAATTGCAAAAATTTAAAGAGAATAGTAATGTCAAATAATTTTAATCTTTGAATCTTAATATAAAAAAACACATATTATTCTAGAGATCGAATCTCAATATTATTAATATTTAATCTGGTCTGTAACCAGTTTTTTAATTTATTTTCTTCCAATTTTTGTTGATCCAAATCTAATTGTGAATTCCATTTAACTGAAACAACTGGTATGGTATCAATAGTACTGAAATTTGTAACATATTCTCTTGCTAAACTAATTTTTTCTAGATCTTCATAATTGATTCTTATTTCACGGGTTATTTGTTTAAAAAGAAAATCGTCATCGTAATATTTTCTCAAATCTTTCTCTAGTTCATCTATTCTAATATCTTTTTCCCTTATTGTTTCATCTTTTGTAGTTAATAACTTATGATTATTAATATAAAGATCTTTAATATGGTCAATATCTCCTCTGATTTTTGAATCATTTTGGCTTTCTAAAATAGTGAGCTTAGTTTCTGACAAACCCAGATCACCTAATTTTT
>DAOVTF010000192.1 GCA_030633225.1 Flavobacteriaceae bacterium | reverse complement strand
GAAAGATAATGGGATTGCGCTTAAAGCAACAGAGCAGCCCATTGACACCAGTACTGCGGCAGGAAAAGCTTTCCTGGACAGGTTGGGGGTGTTTGCAGAGGTTGAAACGAACCTGCGTAAAGAAAGACAAATGGAAGGCATAGAGATAGCTAAATCACTCGGTAAGTACAAGAACCGAAAACAACGAGGGAAAGAATCTACAATTAAGTTTTTGGAGAAGTATAAAAAACCAATTGAATTATTGGAACAAGGGTATAAGGGTTCTCACGTTTGTAAGATTTGTAATCTGAATAAAAATACTGTTTCAAAAATTAAGAAATTTATTGAACCTCAATTGCGAGTAGGATGAAAAATCAATCTAAAATATTAAAGGAAGAAGAACGAGATTTATGGTATAAGAAAATGGGTGATAGAATTCCGATTAAACCAGAGGATGAACCAATAGTTGGTTTGATGGAGTGGGTTGATTTGATTGTTAAGTATAATTGTAGAGAATAGATGGTGATTCCACGAACTCACCAAATCAAGATATCCAACTAAATTATAAAAATTTACCTACTGACAAATTGTCAATTATCAATCTCTTTTCATTACCTTTACACCGAACTTCGATAAACAAAAAATAGTTATCTCTAATTATGGGTATAACTTTTTTTTTCAAATAAATTTATTTTTTAGTTATACCTAAATTAAAATTGACAAAAAACATAAAGAATTGATTCACAATGATAAAGATTCTAATAAGAATTTAGATAATGATAATTATACCCAGAGTTATACCCAAAATAATCCTAATCAATATAACGGTGAACTAACTATTAATCAGACTAATAACTCTAATAATACCAATAAAAAGAAGTTATTTATAGAGTCGTATGGTTGTCAAATGAATTTGAATGATAGTGAAATTGTTGCTTCTATACTTGCTACAGAAGGTTTTAATACCACGCCATTATTAGAAGAAGCAGATTTAGTTCTAGTAAATACTTGCTCTATTCGTGAAAAAGCAGAACAAACTATTCGTAAACGATTACAAAAATACAATCGTGTAAAAAGAATAAATCCTAAAATGAAAATTGGTGTTTTAGGTTGTATGGCAGAACGATTAAAAAACAAATTTTTGGAAGAAGAAAAAATGATTGATTTGGTTGTTGGTCCTGATGCTTATCGTGATCTACCAAATTTAGTCAAAGAAGTTGAAAGTGGTAAAGATGCCATCAATGTAATTTTATCAAAAGAGGAAACCTATGGCGATGTTTCTCCTGTAAGGTTAAATACCAATGGTGTATCTGCTTTTATTTCAATTACTCGTGGTTGTGACAATATGTGTACTTTTTGTGTGGTTCCTTTTACTAGAGGAAGAGAAA
This sequence comes from Flavobacteriaceae bacterium, assembly GCA_030633225.1. GTDB lineage: Bacteria > Bacteroidota > Bacteroidia > Flavobacteriales > Flavobacteriaceae > Lutimonas. The sequence goes on along the minus strand of DAOVTF010000192.1, from coordinate 3,391 downwards.
GAAGCCGCGACCCGCAAAGCATCATAAAAGAAGCTCAAGATCTTTGGGACAATGATTATAAAGAAATTACACTTTTAGGTCAGAATGTAGATTCCTATTTATGGTATGGTGGTGGCTTAAAAAAAGATTTTAAAAACGCTAGTGAAATAGCTCAAGCAACTGCTGTTGATTTTGCAAAATTATTAGAAATGGTAGCATTGACTTTACCAGAAATGAGAATTAGGTTTGCAACTTCTAATCCACAAGATATGAGCGTAGATGTTTTACACAGTATGGCAAAATATGATAATATTTGCAAATACATTCATTTGCCGGTTCAAACTGGAAGCACAAGAATGTTAGAAAGAATGAACCGTCAACATACACGTGAAGAATATATTGAACTTATAGATAAAATTAGAAAAATTATTCCTGATTGTGCTATTTCACAAGATATGATAACTGGTTTTTGTGGAGAGACAGAAGAAGATCATCAAGAAACATTATCTTTAATGGAGTATGTAAAATATGATTTCGGATTTATGTTTGCTTATTCTGAACGGCCAGGGACTCTAGCTGCAAAAAAGATGGAAGATGATGTGCCTTTAGAAATAAAAAAGCGACGATTATCAGAAATCATAAACCTACAGCAAAAACATGGTTTGTACCGCATGCAACAATTTGTAGGAAAAACGGTAGAAGTTTTAATTGAAGGAAATTCAAAAAAATCTGATATTCATTGGATGGGAAGAAATTCGCAAAATGCAGTGGCAGTATTCCCAAAAGGAAATGAGAAAATTGGTGACCTAGCTCATGTAAAAATTGAAGATTGTACTTCAGCAACATTAATTGGGATAAGCAGTAAGTAAAATAATAAAACTATTTAACTTTTAATATTAGGCAATTGGATTCATTACAAACTATAAAGCAACGATTTGGTATTATTGGAAATAACAACCAATTGAATGTAGCTTTACAAGAAGCTATAAGAGTAGCGCCGACAGATATTTCGGTTTTAGTAACAGGTGAAAGTGGTGTTGGTAAAGAAGTAATTCCAAAAATAATTCACAATTTATCTCACCGTAAACATGCAAAATATATTGCTGTAAACTGTGGAGCAATACCTGAAGGTACTATTGACAGTGAACTATTTGGTCATGAAAAAGGTGCATTTACAGGAGCTACTCAAACCAGAAGTGGATATTTTGAAGTTGCCGATGGAGGTACTATCTTTTTAGATGAAGTAGGTGAATTACCCTTAACAACACAAGTAAGATTATTACGTGTTTTAGAAAATGGTGAATTTTTAAAAGTAGGTTCTTCAAAAGTTCAGAAAACAGATGTTAGAATTGTTGCGGCAACCAACATAAATATGTTGGAGGCAATTCAAAAAGGAAAATTTAGAGAAGATCTGTTTTATAGATTGAGTACTGTTGAAATTCATCTATCTCCTTTAAGAGATCGCTCAGATGATATTCATTTATTGTTTAGAAAATTTGCTTCTGATTTTGCTCAAAAATATAAAATGCCAACAATTCGATTAGAAGATAATGCCATAAATACTTTACAGTCCTATAATTGGAAAGGTAATGTCAGGCAACTCAAAAATATTGCAGAACAAATTTCGGTTATCGAACAAACTAGAAATATTTCAGTAGAATTATTAAAATCCTACTTACCTGATTATAGCGAAAATTTACCTGCTTTAATATCTGATAACAAATCAAGTAGCGACTTTGCCAATGAAAGAGAGATTTTATACAAAGTTTTATTTGATATGCGTAATGATATTACCGATCTTAAAAATTTAACTCAGGAATTAATTAGAGATAAAGAAGGAATTCAACCTCAATCTCAACAAAATACACAAGTATTAATTGATAAGATTTATGGTAAAGAAGATGAAACTAACACCTCTCTGGAAATTATTGCACAACCAAAAACAGAACCTTTTCCAAGCAGCCCAAATGTAGTTTCTTATGATGATGCAGAAACCGTTGAAGAAACTATTTCACTTCAGGAAAAAGAATTTGAAATGATCAAGCAAGCTTTAGATAGAAATAAAGGAAAACGAAAATTAGCTGCGAAAGAGTTAGGTATTTCTGAGCGAACTTTATACCGAAAGATTAATCAATATAATTTGTAAATATTAATGATTCTTTGTTTATTCGTCTTTTAATGATTTAATTAGAAACTGCATCCAGTTTTAAAATGAAAAAATACTTATATATATTTACGTTATTCACACTGATTATTACTGAAAGTTGTGGAGTTTATTCTTTTACCGGAGGTAGTACCGGAGATGCTGAAACCATTCAAATTGATTTTTTTCCTAATAATGCACGGTTAGTAGAACCATCATTAAGCCAAAGTTTCACCTTAGCTCTACAAGATCTTTTTTTAAGACAAACTAATCTTAAATTGACAGACTCTGGTGGCGATTTACATTTTGAAGGAGAAATAACACAATATAGAATTATACCTATCGCTGCTACTGCAGATCAAACTGCTGCACAAAATAGATTAACAATTGCGGTTAGAGTCCGTTTTTTTAATAGATTGGTTGAAGATGATAATTTTGAGCAAACCTTCTCATATTATAGTGATTATGATGGTAATTTACAATTAACAGGTAGTGTTTTAGAAGAAGCTTATGATGAAATTTTTGAAAGATTAACTCAAGATATTTTTAATGCTTCGGTAGCAAAATGGTAAATGATTAATATGAACTTAATTGAATTTACAAATAGTATCCAACAGCCCAGTAAAATTACTGAGAAGCAAACTATTGGCTTAGAAAGCATTTTAGAAGAATATCCATATTTTCAAGCAGCACATTATTTACTTTTAAACGGTTTAAAAAACCAAAATAGTTTTAAATATAATAATTATTTAAAAAAAACAGCCGCTTATACTAATGATAGAAGTGTTTTATTTGATAATATCTCTTCTAAAAATTATTCGTCAGATCAAAACAAAAAACTAAATAGTCTTGAAATAAATAAATTAGAAATTGTTAAATCTCAGACTGATAATACTTTAAAATCAAAATATGAGTCAGGTACAATTGACAAATTACATTTAAACAAACCTTTTCAATTTGACACTAATGAAACATTTTCTTTTAATGAATGGTTACAAATTAGTACAATTAAGCCAATTCAAAGAAGTGAAAATAAAAAATCAACTGTGGCAGAAATTAAAAATCCTGCTCAAGTTGGCATAAGCAATTTTGATCTTATTGAAAAGTTCTTATCAACAAAACCTAAAATTGAACCATCAAATTTAGATACTGGTTCAAACATTGCAATTGAAAGCATAAAGGAGAATGAAAGCTTAATGACTGAGACTTTAGCACATGTATATTTAGAACAAAAAAAGTACGAAAAAGCAATAACAGCTTTTACTGTTT
>DAOVTF010000210.1 GCA_030633225.1 Flavobacteriaceae bacterium | reverse complement strand
TACCCAATTAATAATGGGGATTTAGATTATATAGGTCTTGAAATAGGTGCAACATACAATCCATCTAAAAAATTTAGGTTTTATGGTTTAATAAGTCCTTATTATTCTGTTCGGTCAAATACAATTGAAAACCAATATGATTATGAAAATTTTGTTTTTTACGGTACTGCAGCTCTATATTACAGATTAAATAATACACTGAGATTTCAAGTAAACTTTGACTATATATCGCCTCAAAAAACGGCATTGACAGAAATTGGTGAATACTATTATACTAATTTTACAGCCAGCAAAGATCTATTTGATAATAAAGCAACTTTAACTTTTAAAATGAGTGATGTTTTTCATACAAGAAAAGCAATGTATAAATCAATAGAAGCAGATGCAATTTCTAATAGAGATGTGATTTTTAAAACACGTTATTTATTATCATTTACGTATAGATTTAATAAAGCTCGTAAACGAAATGCAAATAATAGAGCAAGAGATATTGACAGAAATGTATTTGAAATAGAAGATAGAATAAAATAAAAAAGGTTGGTAAAAACCAACCTTTTCTAATACTTTATATTTATATTTTTAAGATTTCAATTTTTTAGCAGCCTTTTTATATTTACGAATTTCAATTATATTTCCAAACAACCAGTAGGGAACAACAAACACTAACAAAAAAACCATCAACCAAAATCCCATTGTAAATATTCCCAAAAAAACTAAAAATCCTAAAAATTGATCAATTTCCATAAAAATGTTGCTTTGTTAAATTCGTTTCAAAAGTAATACATATTTTTAAAACCACAATATTTTACTTTTATTTTTTCAATAATTAATTAACATAGTTTTAACAAAAGCTAGGCTAAACTAAAATACCTTTCGATGGTCTAAATAATAAAAAAATTGACAAATTTTTTATGAATAAAATTATACTTACTGCTCTGGCTTTATTAATCATTACAGCTATAAATGCTCAACAAAGAAAGGATTTTTCAAAAAAAGATATTCCAAAATTTGAGATAACAGGAACAGTTTTCGAAAAAAACAGCAATCAACCTTTAGAGTTTGCCACTATAATCTTTAAACCTTTAAAAGGTAAACGTGTTTTTGGTGGCTTGACAGATAATAAAGGTAAGTTCAATATTGAAGTCCCTAAAGGAATTTATAATATAAATATTGAGTTTCTTTCTTTTAAAACAAACACAATAGAAAGCACTAAAATTGATCAAGATATAAATCTTGGTAAAATATATTTAGAAGAAGATGCTCAATCTTTAGATGAAGTTGAGCTTATTGCTGAAAAGAGTACTGTTGAAATAAGACTAGATAAAAAGATTTATAATGTTGGCAAAGATATGACGGTAAAGGGAGGTACTGCCAGCGATGTTTTAGACAATGTTCCGTCGGTAACTGTTGATGTAGATGGTGTTGTAAGCTTACGCGGAAATGAAAATGTTAAGATATTAATTAATGGTAAACCCAGTGGCTTGGTTGGATTAAATGATACCGAAGCTCTACGTCAGTTTCCTGCTGATGCGATTAAAAAAGTAGAAGTAATTACTAGTCCCTCTGCTCGTTACGAATCAGAAGGGACAGCTGGTATTTTAAATATTATTCTCCGCCAAGGAAAAATGCAAGGCTTTAATGGCTCTGCAACGGTAAATGCTGGAATACCAGAAAATTATGGTTTTTCAACTAATTTAAACTATCGCTTAAAAAAAATAAATTTTTTTACTAATATTGGTTATAGCTATAGAAATTCACCTGGAAATGCATATTATTTAACAGAAAATTTATCTCCAAATGCTACATTTCCTTTTTCAGAACAAAATATTGACTATACCAGAGTTAGAAAAAATTTGAATACCAATTTTGGTTTAGAGTATTTTATCAACTCTAAAACTTCTTTAACTGCAAATTTTTTATTTAGAAATTCTGATAGAGAAAATGAAGTGAATAATAATACAGATTCTTTTGACCAAAACATGGTTTTAGAACAAACTGATCTAAGAATAGAAAATGAAAATAGAACAGATAATTTTTCTCAATTCGGTTTAAATTTTACAAAAGAATTTAAAGAAGATGGTCATAAATTAACTTTTGACGGTCAATATCAAGATAATGATAATAATGAGTTTAGCATTATAACTAATGAGCAAACTTTCCCTGTAAACAGTTTAAACCCTTCTGAAGAAATTGATTCAGATCAATCGCAGCAAAAAATATTATTGCAGGGTGACTATGTACTCCCTATTGGAGAAAAACAGCAGTTTGAAGCGGGGTTTAGATCTAATATTAACACTCAAACTACTGACTATAAATATTTTAATGAGGATAACAATGGTGATTTTATTTTAAATGATGATCTTTCTAATATTTTTAATTACGACGAAAACATTTATGCTCTTTATTCTCAATACGGTAATAAATTTGGTAACATATCAGCACTTTTTGGATTAAGAATGGAAACAACCGATATAGAAATAAAAAGTGAAGGGAAAGATTTTACCGATGTTTCAAATAAAAATTATACCGATTTTTTTCCAACATTAAATTTGGCTTATGAATTTAGTGAAAGTGAAAACATTACTTTAGGTTATAACAGAAGAATTCGTAGACCTAGATCTCATTTTATCAATCCGTTTCCATCACAATCGAGTAAAACTACTTTTTTTCAAGGTAATCCTGATCTAGATCCATCCATTTCAAATGGTATCGATATAGGATATTACAAACGTTGGAGCAAAATTACTTTTAACACTTCTATTTATTACAATCATTCAACCGATGTTTGGCAATTTATAAGTGAAGACACCGGTGAAGAAACAGATGATGGTTTACAAATAATTAGAAGAACTCCTATTAATCTATCAACTAATGATCGTATTGGTTATGAGTTTTCATTGAATTATACTCCGATAAAAAAATGGCGTTTCAATACCAGTTTTAATTTGTATAACTCAACTATCAAAGGAGAATATAATGGTGTGGATTATGGCTCAAAAAACATTAGCTGGTTTGCGCGATTTAGTTCAAAAATAGTATTACCAGCAAATATAGACTGGCAAACAACCATGATGTATCGCGGACCATCAGAAAACTCACAAAGTAAAAGAGATGGTGTTTTTATGACAAATATGGCGTTTAGCAAAGATATTTTTAAAGGAAATGGAACTATTTCATTTAATGTAGATGATCTTTTCAATACTCGTAAAAGAACTATGGAAACTTTTACAGATACTTTTCATCAAACCAGTGAATTTCAATGGCGAGAACGTCAGTTTAGATTATCATTTGCTTATCGATTTAAGCAAAAGAAAAAACGACAACGTCAAGGAGGCATGAATGGCGGAGGTGGAGAAGAAAATTTTGGAGGTTAAATTCAATAGGCTTAACCTAATTAGTTTAGTAACAATTCTCACTAATTTGGGCTAAAAATGTAGCCTACAATTCCCATCTCTTTATTAGCTATTTTGTACCTTTGTTTGATAAAAAAACACATCAAAAAATATCTAAATTCAAACAAATGTCTTATAGAATAGAACACGACACCATTGGTGAAGTAAAAGTTCCTTCCGATAAATTTTGGGGAGCCCAAACCGAAAGATCAAGAAATAATTTTAAAATTGGTAGCGAAGCTTCAATGCCAAAAGAAATCATTGAAGGTTTTGCATATTTAAAAAAAGCTGCTGCATTTACTAATTGTGAATTAGGAGTTTTAAATGAAGAAAAAAGAGATGCAATTGCTCAAGTTTGCGATGAAATTTTAGAAGGAAAATTATTTGATCAATTCCCTTTGGTAATTTGGCAAACTGGTTCAGGTACCCAAAGTAATATGAATTGTAATGAAGTTATTGCTAATAAGGCTCATGTAAATAATGGAGGTAATCTAGAAGGAAGTGATCGCTTTATTCACCCAAATGATGATGTAAATAAATCGCAATCATCAAATGATACATTTCCTACAGGAATGCATATAGCAGTTTACAAAAAAATTATAGAAACTACTATTCCAGGTGTTCAAGCTTTACGTGATACTTTACAGCAAAAATCGTTAGATTTTTCAACTGTAGTTAAAATTGGTCGTACACACTTAATGGATGCAACTCCACTAACTCTGGGTCAAGAATTTTCTGGTTATGTATCTCAATTAAATCATGGTTTAAAAGCTTTGAATAATACTTTAGAACATTTGTCTGAATTAGCTCTTGGTGGAACTGCGGTTGGAACAGGAATTAATACTCCTGCTGGATATAGTGAGTTGGTTGCAAAATATATTGCCAAGTTTACAGAATTACCATTTATCACTGCCGAAAATAAATTTGAAGCTTTAGCTGCCCATGATGCAATTGTTGAAACACACGGTGC
>DAOVTF010000261.1 GCA_030633225.1 Flavobacteriaceae bacterium | reverse complement strand
GAATGGTAAATGCTGTAATACCGCATGATGAATTAGAAAAAACAGCCTATCAATGGGCGCAAGAAATTTTAGAAAAATCACCAACCTCTATTAAAATGCTCAAGTTTGCAATGAATTTAACAGATGATGGTATGGTTGGGCAGCAGGTTTTTGCAGGTGAAGCTACCCGTTTAGCCTATATGACCGATGAGGCCAAAGAAGGTCGTGATGCATTTTTAGAAAAACGGAAACCTAATTTTAATAAAAAATGGATACCATAGGTTAGTTGAAAGTAAAAAGTAATAAAGTTTAAAAGTGAAAAAAGTTGTTGGTAGTTCACAGTATTTGGTTATTGTTTACGTTTTCCAATAACCAATAACCAATAACCAATAACCATAACCAATAACCAACAATCAATTTATATGAAAATAATTTGCATTGGTAGAAACTACACCAAACACATAGAAGAATTAGAGAATGAAAAACCAGAGAATCCGGTTATTTTTTTAAAACCAGATTCAGCTATTTTGTTAAAAAATAATCCATTTGTAATTCCTCCTTTTTCTAATGATGTTCATTATGAAGTTGAGGTATTGGTAAAAATTAATAGATTAGGAAAATTTATTGATAAAAAATTCGCACATAAATATTATAACGAAATAGGATTAGGAATAGATTTTACTGCTCGAGACTTACAAGGTCAATTAAAGTCTAAAGGGTTGCCATGGGAAAAATCAAAAGCTTTTGATGGAAGTGCTGTGATAAGTGAATTTTTTCCGAAAACAAATTATAATTTAGATACAATAGGTTTTCAATTATATAAAAATAATGAATTAGTTCAAGATGGTGATTCTAGTCATATGCTATGGAAAATAGATGAGATCATTGCCTATGTTTCTCAATTTTTTACTTTAAAAATTGGCGATGTTATTTTTACAGGAACTCCTGCCGGGGTAGGTAAGGTTAATCCTGGCGATGTATTGTTGGGAAAATTAGAAAATGAAGAAATTATTAAAGTGAATATAAAATAAAATATTTACGAATAAATTGTAAAACACACTACATATTGCTGATATTTAGCTACAACAAGAATATTACATCAGAAATAAACTCTACAATATTTTTTTTTTAATAAATCAACACTCTACATATAATATTTATAAATCAGATTATTAGTTCTTTATAAAATTAATAATAACTACATCATATCCTCATAAATAACAACATGATTTTCGTCATGTTTCTAAACCTTTATTACGACTTACCTTTGCATAGTTAAAACGCAAAGAATACTATCATGATAAATATCTTTAAAACTTCAAAGTCTGTAGCGCTTAGTATTGATGAATTTTTTGATAAAATTGATTTAGGAATACTAAACTTTAAGAAAGGTGTAAGTAATTATATTGAAGGTAATAATATTGAATTTAAGCAAAATTTAAAATCGATTACTACTTTAGAGCAAGATGCAGATTCGATTCAAAGAAAAATCGAGAACGATTTCTATTTACATTCATTAATGCCAAATTACGCAAGTGATATTTTAAACTTATTAGAAAATGTTGATGACATAATTGATATGTCGAAAGATGTTGTAAATCAATTTGATGTGGAAACTCCACATATGCCGGAAGCAATTAAAAAAGATTTTTTAGAACTAGTATCGCTTTCTGCCAAATCTGCTGAGAATGTTTTACCTGCAGCTAGAATATTTTTCACTTCACCGGATGAAGTTAAAGACAAAATTCAAAAAGTTCTTTTTTACCATAGAGAAGCTGATGTTTTGTCAAATAATATAAAACGAAAAATATTTCAAGAATTTGATTCTCTAAAATTAAGTGAAAAAATTCATTTACGATATTTTGCCTTACATATTGAACAAGTTAGTGATGCTACAAAAAATGTAGCACAACAATTATCTTCTTTAGTTATAAAAATTAAAATGTAATTATTAAAAGAATAAAAGTTTATGTTTTTATTTTTTCTCTCAAGCGGACTTTTTTTAGGATGGACATTAGGTGCCAATGACGCTTCCAATGTATTTGGATCAGCTGTAGGCTCAAAAATGATACGTTTTAAACAAGCTGCAATTATTGCTTCTATATTTGTTGTATTGGGTGCAGTTTTACAGGGAGCCGGAGGTTCACATACTTTAGGAAAATTAGGTTCTGTAGATGCTCTGGGTGGTGCGTTTACAGTTGCTTTGGCAGCTGGGTTGTCAGTTTTTTGGATGACCAAATCAAAACTACCGGTTTCAACTTCACAAGCTGTTGTTGGTGCCATAATAGGATGGAATCTTTTTACTGGTAACCCTACCGATATGAATTCACTAACTAAGATTGTTACAACCTGGATTTCTGGGCCAATTTTAGGTGGTATCTTTGCTGTTCTACTATTTTTATTGTTACAATTTGTATTACGAAAAACTAAAATTCATTTAATTAAGTTAGACGCTTATATTAAATATGCATTGCTAATTGTTGGAGCTTTTGGCTCATTCAGTTTAGGTGCAAATAACATAGCGAATGTAGTTGGTGTTTTTGTGCCATCGGCACCAAATATTACTTTGGATTTCGGATTTTTTACTTTAAACGGTATGCAATTATTATTCTTGGCAGGAGGAATTTCAATTGCTGTTGGAATTATTACCTATTCAAAAAAAGTAATGATGACCGTTGGGAATTCTTTAATGAAACTTAATGCAGAAACAGCAATAATTGTTGTATTGGCACATTCAATGGTATTGTTTGTGTTTTCTTCACAAAGCTTGTCTGACTTATTTGTTAGAATAGGACTTCCAGCTATTCCTCTAGTTCCAGTATCTAGTTCACAGGCAATAGTTGGTGCAATATTAGGGATTGGGATTCTAAAAGGAGGAAGAAATATTCAATTAAAAGTTATTGGAAAAATTGCTATTGGTTGGGTGTTAACTCCTCTAATTGCCGGTTTGATTGCGTTTTTTGCTCTGTTTTTTATGAGTAATGTATTTAATTTAAAAGTGTCTGAAAATCCATCAAAATTTGTAAAAGGTGATGTAGTTGTTAAAGATGAGACAAAGACCTCCGTAGATGATAATGCCAAGTTAATCGAAGATTTTGATTTTAAAAATGAAGAGACCAGAACTTTTGACATTTACAAACCGGCTATAATTATTGTATTGCTCATTTTGGTTGTTTTGATTATCTATCAATTTTATATCATAGATAAATTAAGGGAAAAAAATAAGCTGGAAGAATATAAAGAAAGTATTGAAAAATATGATGCTCAGCAAGTATTGTTGGAAAATGAGTTGAGAATGGCGAGTGAATCAAATTTTAAATTGGAAAAAGAAATTGACGATAGGGAAAAAGAGCAAAAGAAAATTGCATTGGGCATTATTAGAAAAAATGAGATCTTATCTAAATT
>DAOVTF010000046.1 GCA_030633225.1 Flavobacteriaceae bacterium | reverse complement strand
GCCACTGAAAATTTAGATCTTAAACTAAAGATATTTAAACAAATTGATCAAGAGGCACCTAAAAAGGCAATATTAGCCAGTAATACTTCTTCAATTTCAATTACTAAAATTGCTTCTGCTACATCAAGACCTGAAAAAGTAATTGGTATGCATTTTATGAATCCGGTTCCAATTATGAAATTGATAGAAATTATTCGAGGTTATTCTACTTCTGATGAAGTTACTAAAACCATTATGGATCTTTCTACTAAATTAAAAAAAGCACCTGTTGAAGTAAATGATTATCCAGGTTTTATTGCCAACAGAATTTTAATGCCAATGCTTAATGAAGCAATTTATTCTTTATATGAAGGAGTTGCAGGTGTAAATGAAATTGATACAGTTATGAAATTAGGTATGGCTCATCCAATGGGACCTTTACAATTAGCTGATTTTATTGGACTTGATGTTTGTTTATCAATCCTTAATGTTCTTTATAAAGGCTTTGGAAATTCAAAATATGCACCTTGCCCTTTATTAGTTAATATGGTTATGGCAGGTAAATTAGGTATAAAATCTGGTGAAGGTTTTTATGATTATTCTGAAACAAGAAAAGCAGAAAAAATATCAAATCAATTCGCATAAAAAAAGCCCCATTTAGGGGCTTTTTTTACGTTTAAATATTTATTATAACCATCTTAAAAAATAGTCCATTAAATCTTCTTTTAATTCATAGTGCAGTTTGATATACATTTTCATATCATCTTTAAGTGATGTTTGCTGATTTCTAAGTCTTCCATCAAGTTCTTCACTCATATCAGTAGTCTCAATAATTTTCCTCTTCATTCTAATTTTTTGCAACATTCTACCTATAACTTCCTTTTCACGTATTATTTTATTTTGAAATCCTTCTAAAGGTGCCATTGCATCAATTCCTAAATTTCTACTTGCAATATCTTCTAATTTCTTTTCAAATTTTTCCAATTCTTCTCTATGGAATTTTAACTCTTTCTTCCATACTTTTAAATTGAACTTTAAATCGCTTAAATAAACTAATTTTATCTCCATGGCTTAAATATTTTTATATATTAATTACACTATAAATTTCATCAAAAAAAATGAAATAACCATTGATAAATATCATTTTTTATAAAAAAAATAAAAAAACCCTGCAATTTGCAGGGTTTTTATTATCATTTAAACTAATTCCTATTAGTCTTCATCTTCATCCTTATCTTTTTTAGAAGTTTTATTCCAAATTTTTATCTCATCAGTGGCAGTTAAGCCTGAGTCAATTTCAACATTGATACCATCAGAAATACCTAATTTAATATCTCTTTTTTCAAATTCTTGATCACCAATTTTAACATCTACATAAGGTTTATCAGTTTTTTTATCAAACTGTAATAAAGCTTCTTTGATAGATAAAACACTATCTTTTTTCTCTAAAACAATTTCTGCATTTGCACTATAACCTGCTCTTATAAAATATTCTGCATCAAGAGTTACATCAGCTTTTATTTTAAATTGTACAGCTCCACTTTCTTCAGTTCCTTTAGGTGCTATAAAGTTTAATTTTGCCGGAAATTTCTTTTCATCAATTGCTCCCAAAGCAACCTCAATATCAATTCCTACTTGTAATTTACCCACTTCTGCTTCGTCAACTTTACCTTCAAAAATCATCTTACTCATATCGGCAATAGAAGCAATAGTTGTACCAGCATTAAAATTATTACTTTGAATAACCTGATAACCTTCCTTTACAGGAATTTCTAATATCATACCCGAAGTGGTTGCTCTAATATTTGTATTTGCTGAACCACCAGAACCAGTATATCCTCTTCTAATTATTTGATAATCATTCTGAGCATTTTTCACATCTTGTCTTGCTTGATCATTTGCTAATTCAAAATTTTCAAATTCTTTTCTAGAAATTACACCACTTTCATAAAGCTTTTTATTTCTATCATAAACAATTTTAGAGTTGTTTAATTGTAATTGAGCCTTACTAACTCTACCTTGTGCACTTGTTAAAGCTTGTTCATTTGGTACTACTCTAACTTTTGCAATTAGATCACCTTTATTAACTTTAGCGCCTTCTTCTACAAATATTTTATCAATAATACCTGAAATTTGAGGTTTAATTTCTACCTCTTCTAAAGGTATAACTTTTCCTGTAGCTACAGTTTTTCGAACAATATTAGTTTTAAAAGGCGTTTCCGTTTCATATTCAATAGGTGATTTAGAATTTTTCTTTCCAAACCAAATTAAAACAGCTATTAATGCAACAGCAATTCCTCCAAAGATTAACTTTTTTTTCATTTGTATAATTTTATAATTTATTTATTCATCACTTAACGCTTCAATTGGTTTTATACTTACTGCCACTTGAGCAGGTATTAAACCAATTAATGTTCCTAATACAACTAGTGTTATAACCGCAATTATAATTACAGGAATATCAACAGTTGGATTAGTTAAAACGGCTTCATCACCCTGACCAATTGTTGAATCAATTAGAATCAATACCAATCCGCCAAATATTATTCCTAATGCTCCTGCAATACTGGTTAAAAAAACAGATTCTAAAATAATATGACGCTTAATTTCCCATGGTTTCGCTCCCAATGCACGTCTAATTCCTATCTCACTAGTACGTTCTTTTACGGTAATCAACAAAATATTACCAATAGCAAAAACACCTGCGATTAAAGTTGCAATACCTACAAACCATGTTAAAAATTGCATTCCCGTTAAAAAACCTGTAAATTTTTTAATTTCTTCACCTAAATTAAAACTTCCAAATGCTCTGTTATCCTCAGGATGTACATCATGTAAGTTTTTTAATAATAATTTTATATCTGATTCAATTTGAGTAATTTCAAATTCAGGTTTTCCTGTAATCATCATCCAACCGAGTGTATTTCCTGTATTATAAACTTGTTGAAAGGTTGTGAATGGAATATGAATATTACCTTGGGGTCCACCTAACCTTACTTGACCCTCTTTATACATACCAACTAATTTATAATTGATATTATTAATTTTAATATACTGCCCAATTGGGTATTCATCTTTATCAAAGAGTTGTTTGTATATTTCTTCTTCTATTATGCAAATTTTTCTCTTTTCCTCAATATCTTGTTCGTTGATCCATCTACCATAAACCAATTTCTTTTTTTCAACCTTATCTAGTTCAGGGTAATCACCATAAACTCCAAAGGTTCCAGTTTTAAAATTATTTTCTGCTACACCTTGAGTTTGGTGCCTTGGAACTACAAATTCAAGACCTTTTATCTCTTTTTTAATACTTTCAAGATCTGACATTTTTAGAGTAATTCTTTTTCCTTCTTGAAATCCTTTAAAAGGTTTACTTGTAGATTGCCCCCAAACAAAAACACTATTTGTAGCAAAGTTTCCAAATAATTTATTAAAATTATTCTCCATTCCTTTAGCTGCACCTAATAAAACAACTAATAAAAATATACCCCACATTACACCAATTATGGTAATTGCAGTACGTGTTTTATTTTTGCTTATACTATCAAAAATTTCTTGCCAGGTATCTTTATCAAATATAAATTTCATTATTCGTCGTTTAAGGCTTCAATCGGTTTTATGTTCGCTGCTCTTTTCGCTGGCACATATCCTGCAATGGTTCCCGCAATAATTAAAACAACAGTTGCTCCAACAACCACATAAGTTTCAACACTTGGGTTTACAATAAAATATTTTTCTAGCTTATCGCCAATTGTCCTTAAAATAAATACTCCAAGTAGTAAACCTAAATAACCTGCCACTGCAGTCACAAAAATGGATTCCAACATAATCATTCCAATAATTGATTTTGGAGCAGCTCCAAGTGCTTTTCTAATTCCAAATTCTTTGGTTCGTTCTTTCACTATATAAACCATTATATTGCTAATACCTATAATACCTGCAATTAAAGTTCCAATACCAATAAATAGAATTATAACATTAAGGACCATCATAAATTGTTGAACACCTTTGGCGCCTTGGGCATAATTATTTACCCTAATAGCACCTTGATCTCTAGGATCAACGGAATGTTTTTCTTTTAATAATTTTGTTAGCAGATTAGTAAAAGATAAAGCCTGATCAACATTTAATTTAGGGTTGTAGGTTAAACCAATATAATCCAATTGATCGTTGTCACGGTACATACTTTGAGCTGTTGTAAACGGAGTATAAATATATCTTTCATCATTATCGCCACCTGGATCTCTAAATACTCCAACGACTTTATATGACACTCCATCTAAGGCTATATTCTTACCTAATGAGCTTCTTTCTCCAAATAGATCCTTTTCAACTAGTTTTCCAATTGCAATAACTTTTTGTCTGTTTTTTAGATCCAAAACACTAATAAATCTACCATCTATTATTTCAGCAGATTCTAATGGTTGATAATCAGGATAAACACCTCTTACTGTATATTTATTTTGTTCACCCTTATAAACTGCTTGCACATTTCTACGTTGGATGTTTGGACTAAAATATTGAATATCATCTTCAAACTTCTCGTTGATAAACTTGACATCATCATTTTTAAATTCAATTCTTCTTCCACTTTGAAGTCCTTTATATGGTTTCGTGGTTCTTCCGGAATTTATATAAACAGAATTATTAGCATCTCCTGCAAATTCTCTTTCAAATGTGTGTTTTAAACCGTTTCCGATTCCAAACAATAAGGTAAAAAGCAAAATAGCAAAAGCAATAGTAAAACCAGATAAAATAGTTCTTAATTTATTCTTGCTAAGCGTTTGGAATATTTCTCGCCAACGATCTAAATCAAACATAGTAATTGATTATTAATTCTTTACGAAATTTTTCACTTTTTCATCACTCATGATCAAGCCATCTTTTAATCTCACAATTCTTTCAGTACCTGCTGCAATATCTTCTTCATGTGTAATTACCACAATGGTCATTCCTTCTTTATGAATCTCTTTTAGTAATTCCATAACTTGTTCTGATGTTACTGAATCTAACGCTCCAGTAGGCTCATCAGCTAAAACAACTTTTGGGTTGGTAACCAAAGCCCGGGCTATTGCAACACGTTGTTTTTGTCCACCCGAGAGTTCACTTGGTAAGTGGTTCGCCCATTCAGTTAAACCAACTTTATCTAAGTACTCCATAGCTATTTTTTGACGTTCTTTTCTCGGAACTCCTTTATAATACAGAGGAAGAGCTACATTTTCTAAAGCATTTTTATAAGTGATTAAATTAAAGGATTGAAATACAAATCCTAAAAACTTATTTCTTAAAACTGCCGCCTCTTTTTCATCTAATTTTTGAATAAACTGCCCGTTTAAATAATATTCTCCTTCATCATAATTATCTAAAAGCCCAACAATATTTAACAAAGTGGATTTACCTGAACCTGAAGATCCCATAATTGAGACAAATTCACCTTCTTTAATATGCAGATCTAGTCCTTTTAATACATGAAGAGATTCTTTACCCATGGGGTAAGATTTATGTAAATTTTTTAATTTTATCATTTAATTATGTAGTTTAGGAAAAATACTCTGTTAATATTTTTCTTTTAATTATAATCAATTTTTATAAATTAGCTTTATGAAATTATCAAATAAAAAACCAATTATTCTATTTGATGGTGTTTGCAATTTATGTAATGGCTCGGTTCAATTTATATTAAAACACGATTGTAAAAAACAATTTTTATTTGCTTCCTTACAATCAGACGCCGCTGCAAAACTTTTGTTACAATTAAATAATAAAAATAATGAATTAAAATCGTTGATATTAATTGAGGGAAACAAAATCTATAAAAAATCGGATGCTGTATTAAAAATTGCAAGACGATTAGATCCTTTTTGGAATGTTTTTTATGTTTTTAAAATTATACCGAAAGCCTTAAGAGATATGGTTTATAATATTGTTGCAAAGAATAGATACAAATGGTTCGGAAAAAAAGATAAATGTCAATTTGAAATTGTTGAATACAAAAATAGGTTTATCAATAATTAGATAAACCTATTTTCAAAAACTCCCCTTTTTTTAATATTTTATATTTTGGATATGGCATTCCAAAAAATAAAATGAATTTAACCCCCTAAGTTCTTGTTATTAAATTTTCTTGTGTGTATAGTGGTATCTTTATACGAGTTTTAGCCCAAGCTAAAACCATTTGAGATCCGTATTTTTTATCAACAAATGCGATTGAAAAATTCTCAAGCATAATACCATTACTTGCCGGCACCTCTATTTTAGCAATATTATATTTCGGATTATAAAAAAATGCTCCGTATGTATCTGTGGCACCATTAAGTATAATTGTCCAGTAGTTTTCATTTGGTATAGTATACAAGGCATAAGTACCCGCTTTTACATATTTATTACCAAACATAACATCATTGTAGAATTTAATTTCTGTTGCTTCATTACTTCCAGTTCTCCAGATTTCACCAAATGGTATTTGGGTTCCAAAAACCACTTTATCTTTAGCTCCTGGTCTACCATAGGTCACCTTTATTTTTGGTTTAGCTTCTTTGTTTAATCTATGATAAACAATATCATGTGGATTAAAATCTAATTTATTAAATGATTGTGCGTTAATTTTGTTTACTGTAAAAAGCAAAGTAGTAATAACTATTATAACTGCAACTGATTTATAATTTTTCATTTTATTTAATTTTAGATTAAACAATGTAGATTTTGGTTGATTTATTTCTTCTAATCAAGCTTAATTAATTATTGAAATTGCTTCTTTTTCTTTATCCATTATAGTTATATCTGAAGTGATTATAAAATCAGAAGTGTAAACTTTTAAAGTATAATTACCATCTTCTAGCTTAGATTTATCTATCTCACAAATTTTCCCTGTGTTATTAGACTTATGAACCATTTCATGATTGGCTAATTCTAATATTTCGTATTTGTAAAAATTATCTGCCGATGTTAATTTTAAAATATTTGAATTTGAGGTTTCAATAATTGTTATAGCCTCTTCACCATTTGGGAATGTGGTTACATATTTAGTAACCTTTTCTGGTTTATTCTTATCTGATTGAGCATATCCTGTTAAACTAACTAAAGCTATTGCGATTAATATTATTGTATTTTTCATAATTATTTATTTTTTCGTTATTTGTTTTTATTTATAATTTTAGTTTAATACTGTAATTGACTTATCTTCATTCTTATTTGAAATTGTAATATCAGAAGTGATTACAAAATCTGAAGTATATACTTTTAAAGTGTAGTTACCATCTTCAAGCTT
The DNA here is from genome assembly GCA_030633225.1 of Flavobacteriaceae bacterium. Lineage (GTDB taxonomy): Bacteria > Bacteroidota > Bacteroidia > Flavobacteriales > Flavobacteriaceae > Lutimonas. The sequence goes on along the minus strand of DAOVTF010000046.1, from coordinate 2,464 downwards.
AGATTTATCAATATCACAAATTTTACCTTTATTAGTAGAACTATGTACCAGTTCATGATTATCAGATTCTAATATTTCATATTTATAAAAATTATCTGCAGAAGATAATTTTAAATTATTCGAATTTGAGTTTTCAGTAACTGTTATGGCTTCTTCTCCGTTAGGAAAAGTTGTTACAAATTTTGTAATTCTGTCTGGTTGCGAAGAATTATTTTGAGCAAATCCTGTTAAACTTATTAAAGTAATAGCGATAATTAAAATTGTATTTTTCATAATATATTTATTAGATTAAATTATTTTTTGTTTCCGATAATAATCGGCATATTTAGTAGGGAAGATAACTTTTACTTGACTGTTTTTAAACAATTTTACTAAACAGATATATTCATTCTATCATGTAAACCCGGTTTTACAGTATAATTAAATGCATAGTTGTTGTAAGTAAAAGCATCTTGTACAATACGATATTCGAAATTTTTTGAATTCGTTTTATTATGAACAAATTCATGAGAATTATTATTTACTTTTAAAGTGTTTTTAAAATCTCTTGGACTTATTAGTACCTGATCAATTTTTACAACATCAACATGGTTACCCAATTTGATGGTGATACTTTTAACGGAATCTGATTTGTTTAATTTTTGTGGTATCTCTTTTTGTTGGGCAAACCCTATTAACCCAACTATACTAAAACATAGTACTAAAGTTATCTTTTTCATAATTGAAAATTTTTAAGTTATACATTCAGAATTCTTTATGAATTCATTTTAGTGCGAGAAAATTGTAGTTGGTAAGAAAAAAATCTATTTTGAAATGGTAGTTAAAGAATCTTACTTTTTAGAATATTCACATTAAGATTTATAATTATCCGGAAAGAATCTTAATTAAGAATTATTTGTAAAAAAAATAAAAGTAAAATTATACCATATAAAAAATTTAATTTGTTAAATACTTTTTGTTAAAGAAGTAATCCGAATTTTACTTCAGATTGACACTTCAAATGTAATGATGATTTACTCTATAAAACAATAGATAAAAATGGTAATTTTAAAAATACCCATTTATAGGGATATCCAAACAACAATCAATTTTTATCAAAAAAAAATTATTTAAAAGATTGATATAGTGTTATGTATAAACAATATTATATGCTCATATTATTTATATTATTGTCTGAAAAAATAATAAAATTTATTCAATTCTTTTTTATTTCCAAAATTTACTAAGGGAATTGGGTAATCACATAATTCCAAAAAATGAGTAATTTTATTATAATTTTTGATGATAAATCAGAAATGATGAATTGGGCAATAATTAAAAAAGGTACAATTATCTAGTAGTATTTTAGAAAATATATATATTTTATATGTTATAAATGAAGTTAAATTAACCTTTAATTTACTTGTTTAAATATTAAATTTTTTAAATAAATTAAATGATGATAGTTTATTTACTAAGATTACCATTTTTTATCTATTATTTTGCCAATACTATACAATGAAGATATAAACAAGTTGTTGCTAATCTATTATGTTAATTTATGTATATTTGATAGGTTTAAATTTAATATTTCGTTTAAATCAATCAAAATCAATTATTAACTAGTTTGCAAATTCAATGCGAGCAATAAAATTATTATTATTATGACAAATGTAGTTTCAAAAGTAACTGGTTCAGTCAAAAACTGGTGGGTATTTTTTATTATTGGCATATTATTAGTCCTTGGTGCTATATGGATGTTTAGAACTCCAGCTGAAAGTTTTGCTGGATTGAGCGGATTTTTTAGCATACTTATTTTGTTGAGTGGTATTTTAACTATTTTTTATGCTTTTGGAAATAAAGAGGATATTGATAGTTGGGGCTTATTTTTAGCTGGTGGAATTTTAGATATTGTTGTAGGATTAATTCTTCTTAACTACCCAAAAATAACAATGGTTTTATTTTCCGTTTTTGTTGGTTTTTGGTTATTATTTAAAGGGATTAGTACAATTTCGACAGCATTTAAATTAAAAAAAGAAGAGGAAGAGAATTGGGGATGGGTATTATTTTTTGGTGCACTAATTGTAATTTTTGCATTTATGTCAATTGTTAACCCATTAATAGGAGCAGCCTATTTAGTTTATACTCTTGCTTTTTCTTTATTGTTATTAGGGATTGCAAATATTTTCATTTCACTAAAATTGAAGAATGTAAAATCAAGAATTGGTGATGTTAGAGATAATATGGCAGATGGTGTAGATAGAATAAAATAATTTTATAAATATTTTAACTAAAAAAAGAGGATGTTAATTTTAACATCCTCTTTTTAGTTTTAGGTACATACTCTACTTTAAAGTGAATTACTTTGACTTTTTATCTTTAACAATTTTTATGATAAGCTCATTGGTTTTCTTGTCAAGATCCATAAAAATAGTATCATTTTCATTTAAATTGGCATTGACAATTTCTTCAGCCAAAGCGTCTT
>DAOVTF010000290.1 GCA_030633225.1 Flavobacteriaceae bacterium | reverse complement strand
GCTTTTTATTAAAAAATGCTTCTTTTTGTAGCCCACCACTATCGGTAACAACCATTTTACAGTTTTTAAGTAACTCTAACATATCAAAATAACCAACTGGGGTAATTATTGTGATATCATATTCCAATTGATGCTTTTCTAATATTTGCCTGGTTCTTGGGTGCAAGGGTAAAACTACTTGCATTTCTTTTGAAATAGTTTCCAATCCTTCAAAGACAGATCTAAGCTTTTCTAAATCATCTGTATTTTCTTGCCGATGTATGGTTGCTAAAACAAAGTTTTTATTTTGCAATTGTAAGTTTTCTATAACATTCGATTTTTCGGATGAAGTTTTACTGTAATACATTACAGCATCTTTCATTATGTCACCACATTTAATAACATTACAATCTAAATTATCAAACCCTTCTTTTTGCAAATTTTTAATAGCTGTATCTGTAGGGCAAAGTAAAAGGTCTGAAATTCTATCGGTTAAAATTCGATTGATCTCTTCAGGCATTTTCATATTAAAAGATCTCAAACCTGCTTCAATATGTACTACTTTTATATCGAGTTTTTTTGCCGCTAATGCCCCTGCAATTGTAGAGTTCGTATCACCATAAATTACAATAACATCAGGCTTTTCTTTTATTAATACTTTTTCTATTTCCTCTAACATTTGTCCAGTCATGGCACCATGACTTAATCCATTGATATTAAGGTTGTATTTTGGTTTTGGAATTTCCATCTCTTCAAAAAACACCTCACTCATATTAGTGTCATAATGTTGACCCGTATGAATTATGACTTCTTCAATTTCATTTTTATCAGCAATGATTCTACTCAAAACTGCCGCTTTTACGAATTGCGGACGAGCGCCTAAAATGGTTACAATTTTTTTCATTTAATATTTTTAATTACATCCGACAATTGTCTGGTTAAATTCTTTCGATGATATTGTTTCATATTTTTTGATTTCGCATTCAAATCACCATTCATATAATTTTTATAAAAATCTAAAATAGTGTTTTTTAGATTTTCTTGATCATCAAAATCAATTACCCTTCCTGAATTTGTATTATTAATAATTTCGGCTAAATCTCCATCTGTAGGAGCTATAGCTAAAATAGGTCTTTTTGCTTGTAAATATTCAAATATTTTACCCGTAATAATCCCTTTTGATGATGGAACATTATTTACAGACAATAACAAAACTTGAGCTGATTTTTGATAATCTAAAACCTCTTTATAAGGTAAATAATCTATAAACTCAATATACTTTTCTAACTTATTTTTATGAATGCTTTTTTTGACTTCCTCAGCAACTTTTCCAATCAATTTAATTTTCAAAACAGATGCAAAGTTTTTGTCTTCTTGAATTAATTCTGATAAAACTTTCCATAATAATATTGGATTTCTATCTGCATTCATCATTCCAATATGAGTGATGGTGAAATTCTTATCCAATTCATTTTTATTATTCGATAATTCTCCGTCATAACCATTAGAGATTACATGTATATTTTTATTGAACTTTTTAAAGTTCTCTTTCATCGTTTTTCCAACAACCAAAACCTCATTAGCATTTTGCAAAACTTTTTGTTCTAATTCTATATGTTTTTGCTTTGATTTTTCTGTTAACGGTAATAGATGAAAATAATCAATATCTGTCCAAGGATCACGAAAATCAGCGATCCATTTCACAGAAAGAGATTTTTGTAATTCTAAACCAATCAAATGCAAACTATGTGGTGGTCCTGTTGTTATAATAACGTCAATTTCATTATTTTTTAAGTAATTCGATAGGTATTTCACCGAAGGTTTAATCCAAAATTTGCGTGCATCCGGAATAAAATAATTAGCCCTTACATATTGCAGTTTACTTTCAAAAAAAGAAGGATCAGGGTTTAAAAAACCTGCACTAGTTTCTTGCTGTTTACTTTTAAATTTTGAAAGTATAGTATTTGGCTCCTGAATTGGTTGTTTTAAGATTTCTATATCATCTGGAATTTCCTTTTCCAAAGTTTTATCTGTTAAAACATAATCGGGATTTTCAACTGTATAAACTATAGGAGTAATGCCAAAATCTTGTAAATATTTTACAAACTTCAACCATCGTTGAACTCCACTCCCACCTGACGGTGGCCAATAATATGTAATTATAAGTGCTTTCAAATATTTTCTTCAAATTCATTATAAATATCAACTAAACTCTGTGATACTTTTTCCCAAACAAATTCTTCTTCAATAAATTTTTTACCGTTTTTACCTAATCTTTTTCTCAATTCAGGATCGTTATACAATTCTAACACTTTTTTAGCAAAATCTATTGAGTTTTTCTCTTTATGAACCAACCCTGATTTTGTTCTATCAATCAAGTTTTTTTGAGCAATTGCATTGCTAACTATAACCGGTTTAGCAAAACTCATATATTGAAAGAGCTTGTTTGCATAGGCAACATCGTGCTGAATGTTTCTATGTAAAGGTGAAATACAAATATTACTTGCCATAATATAAGAAGGGAAAAGTGAAATATCTTTCCATCCTTCAAAATCAACATAAGAATTCAAGTCTAAATCTTCTACAAACTTTTTTAAAATTTTATCGGTTGTGCTTTCACCAACAATGACCAATTTCAAATTAGAAATATTATCTTTAAGAATATTTATGGCTTCAATTACAGTTTGTAACCCTCGCCTTAATCCAGTATCTCCTAGATATAAAATTACAAAAATATCTTTATATTTTTCGCTTTTTGAAGTGTCAACTTTAGCATTTATGTAAAAAGATTCGCTAACTGTATTGGGTACCAAAATAATTTTATCGTTATCAATATTTGTTCTTGAAACAACCTCATCGATAAATTCATTTGAAACTGTAATCACCTTATCTGCAGTAGCAATAAATTCTT
>DAOVTF010000167.1 GCA_030633225.1 Flavobacteriaceae bacterium | reverse complement strand
ACGCTAATAATAAACCCCTTAACCAAATTGAACGTAAATTAAATTATTATAGTCAAGAAAGCCTTCCCATAGTAATAATCGCTACTCTTTTGGGTCAGCAAGGAGGTATAGATGATATTTACAATATCATATCCGGCAATCGTAAAAAACACAGAAAATTGAATCAATTGATAATTCAAGACAAAATTGATAAAGAAAATCAAATGATACTTCAAGAAATAAGAAATCATTATAAAGATGATTTTTTTATAAAAGATATTCGAATACAAATAGGTAGTATTGATGCTTTTTTGAACTTTTGTTTGCCAAAAAATATAATATTTTTATTTAAAAAAAAGAGATATCTTGACTTAGTGGATATTTTTATTGTAGAAAGTGATAATTTTAAAACGCATTAATGAAAAAAGTATACTTTATTATATTTTTATTGTCTGCGATTCAAATGAATTCTCAAAGTGATCACATCATTTTACATGGAATAATCTTTATTGATTCCTTAGCAATTGATAATGTCAATATAGTAAATAAAACTACCAATAAAGGTACAGTAAGCAATCGATCTGGAAAGTTTCAAATTTCTGTTAAAGAAAATGATGTGCTTCAATTTTCTAATATTCAATATCTAACAAAAAAGATCAAAGTAAATAAAACACACATTAAAAAGAAAGTAATAGAAATATATTTGACTCAAAAAACAAATGAATTACAAGAAGTGGTTGTTCATAATATGGCAAAATCATTAGGCTTACCAAATGCTGGTAAAGAACCACTAAAACCTACAGAAAGAAAAATAAATTACTATACTAAAGGAGGTATGATCTCACAGTTATATGGAGCAATCTCTGGGGAGAAAAAAAAGTTGAAAATTCTTCAAAAGCATCTTGATGAAGATGAAAGAAAATTAAATAATGAATTGGATGTTAATATGATACGTACGCATTTTAAAGATGAATTCTTTATAAATATTGTAAAGATCAAATTAGAAAATATTGATGAATTTATTACTCATTGCTTACCTTTTAATATTGCCAACCTATTTTATAAAGAAAGATATTTAGAAGTAGTTGATGTTTTTATAACCCAAAGTGAAACTTACTATAAATAATGAAGAAATTTTACTTATTGTTTTTCTTAATTGTTTGCTTACAAAAAGGTATTGTCACCTTGTTTGAAAAAGAACGTTATTTAGAGGTTATGGATATCTTAATTCAAAATAAAATAGCCTTTAAATACTACATAGAATAATTTCGACTTTTCCTCTAGTCTCCTATTTTCCAAATATATTTACTCGCCAATGTTTTGTACGGATGCCATTTTTGGGCAATTTCAATAAGTTTTAATTTCAATTCTTTTTTTTCCAAATTAACTTGATATAAATCTTTCATACCGTTTTGAATGCCGAGATCATCTACCGGAAAAACATTTGGTCTATCCATTGGAAACATCAAAATCATTTGAACTGTCCATTTCCCTACTCCTTTAATCTGAGTTAAATATTCTATAATCTCGTTATCAGTTTTTAAAAGTAAATAATCAAAAGTAATATTATTCTGCAACGAAAATTCAGCAACATTTTTTACATAATTAACTTTATTATTTGATAAACCAATACTTCTTAATACTTTATGCTCGGTAATTAATAATTGCTCTGCCTTTGGATATCCATCCACAAACAAATCAGTTAAGCGATTAAAAATTATTCTAGCCACTTTTGTTGATAATTGTTGTGAAACAATAGATTGTAACAAAGCAAAATAAACATCAATATCAAATTCAGGTTTAACTTCAATATCAAGTTTTTGTATTGCTTGATGTAAAACAATATCCTTCTCTAAATATTGAAGTATCTCTTTATAACTTTTCAAACGTTTAACTTTTTTTTAATTCAGAATATTAAAGCATATATTACATTTGCATTCTATTTATCAAATTTAATACATAAATTTAAAATGGGTTTTTATAAAAAAATATTTCTCATTATTATAATTCCTCTCCTATCATTTACTGCACATAAATATTATGTAAGTATGACTAAAATTAAACATGTAAAAGAAGAAAATTCTATTCAAATTACAATGCGTTTCTTTATTGATGATATAGAAAAAATTATAAATAATAGATTTAAAAAAGAGTTTAATCTAGCAACTAACGAAGAACTTACAGAAACAGATAAATTTCTAAATATATATATTCATCAAAAATTTGAAGTTAAAATTAATGATCAACTTATTGAATACACTTTTCTTGGAAAAGAATATGATAATGATGTAATGTTTTTTTATCTAGAAAGTACTGACATTAAAGAAATTAACTCAATTGAAGTTAAAAATAAAATGCTGCTAGAAATGTTTGAAGAACAGCAAAACTATATCAAGTTACATATAAATGATCAAATTAAAACAATGGTATTAATGAGAGAAAATGATAAAGAAATGTTAAAATATTAATTTATCGTTTTTCGATAATTTTTTATTTTTATCTTCGTCGTTCTATTTAAAAAAATATTTCCGAATTAATAAAATATAAATAAATTACACATGAAAAAAATTACATTTTTAATCTTTATTTTGTCTATTGTTTCTTATGGAGGGTTTGCTCAAGAAAAAGAGACTAAAGAAAAACAACCTGGACATTATAATATTAGTAAGTTCGCGCAGCTCAAACAAGAGTTTCCAACTCCAAATACGTATAGAACTGCTGCAGGTGCACCTGGTCATGAGTACTACCAACAGCAAGCAGATTATGTAATGGACATTACCTTAGATGATGAAAATCAAAAGATTTTTGGAGAAGAAACAATTACTTATTCAAATAATTCTCCTGATGATTTAGAATATTTATGGATCCAATTAGATCAAAATATTAGAGCCGCTGATGCAATTACAAATGACATTAAAGCTGGTGGTCCTGGAACTTTCTATAATCCCAAAAAATTTACACAAACATTTTTAGGTAAACCATTTGAAGGCGGATTTAATATAGATTATGTTAAAGACATGAAGGGAAAGGATCTTCCTACAACAGTAAATAATACTATGATGCGTATTGATTTACCAAATGTTTTAAAATCGGGTGACAAAATTTCCTTCAAAATAAAATGGTGGTATAATATTCCAGACTATACAGTTGAGAGAGGAAGGTCTGGTTATGAACCTTTTAAAGACGGAAATAACGCATATATTATTGCCCAATTTTATCCAAGAATGGCGGTATATAATGATGTTGAAGGATGGCAAAATATGCAATTTTTTGGCCGTGGTGAATTTACTTTGCCTTTTGGAAATTTTGAAGTAAACATCACAACTCCTGCAGACCATATGTTGGAAGGTACAGGTCATATCACTAATAGAAAAGATATGCTTACTTCCAAACAATGGAAAAGATACGAACAAGCTCAAAAATCTTATGACAAACCAGTAATTATTGTTACTCAGGAAGAAGCAGAAAAAAATGAAAAAGGTTTTTCAAAGAAAACAAAAACCTGGAAAATGAAAGCAGAAAATGTACGTGATTTTGCATTTGCAAGTTCTAGAAAGTACATTCTTGATGCTCAAGCTGTAAAACTTGGTAGCAGAACTGTTATGGCAGTTTCTGTTTATCCTAAAGAAGGAAATCCTCTTTGGGAAGAATATTCAACAAAAGCTGTTGTAGCAACAATCGAAACTTATTCAAAACACCTTTTTGACTATCCATACCACAAAGCAATTTCTGTTAATGCAAAGCAACAAGGAATGGAATATCCTATGATTTGCTGGAATTTTGGAAGACCAAAAGAAGATGGTACTTATTCTCAAAGAACAAGAAATGGTATGATTGGAGTTATTATTCATGAAGTTGGTCATAATTGGTTTCCAATGATTATTAATTCTGATGAACGTCAATGGGGATGGATGGATGAAGGTTTGAATACTTTTACTCAGCTATTAGCAGAACAAAATTTTGAACCAGGGTTCCCATCAAGAGGTTATCCTCGAAATGTAGTGAATTATATGAGTGGTGACCAAAACAAAATTTCTCCAATTATGTCTCAACACGAAAATGTCTTTAATAGTGGAGCTAATGCATATTCAAAACCTGCTGCAGGATTATACATGTTAAGAGAAGTAATATTAGGTCATGATCTTTTTGATAAAGCATTTGCAACTTATGCAAATAGATGGAAATTTAAACACCCTACTCCTGCTGATTTCTTTAGAACAATGGAAGATGCTTCTGGAACTGATTTAGATTGGTTTTGGAGAGGTTGGTTCTATAGTACTTACTATAATGACATAGGCATTAAAGAAGTTAAAAAATATGCTTTAACAGATAAACCAACCAAAAGAGCTAAAAGAATGGCAAAAATGTATGGTGTAGATGTTAATAATTTCTTGCCTGCTTTATTCTTGGTAAATACAGATAGTGACGATTTTACAAGTGATATGGCAAATAATACTGATCCAATGAATGATTTTAAATTCTTAGATGATTATTTAAACGAAAACTATACAGCTGAGGAAAGAAAGAATTTAAAAAATACCAAGTATTATTATGAAATAGTATTTGAAAAACCAGGTGATTTGGTGATGCCTATTATAATGGAAGTTGTTTATGCAGATGGTACAAAAGAAAATAAATATTACCCTGCAAAGATTTGGAGATTTAACGATAAGGAAATTAAAAAACTATTTGCTTCTGATAAAGAAATTAAGGAAATCAATATTGATCCAAATGAATTAACAGCTGATGTTGATAAAAGCAATAATAGTTGGCCAAAGAAAACTGAAGATTCTCAATTTGATAATTTTAAAAAGAGTAGCACTTCTCACTAATACACAATATAAAAACAATCAATCTGCAGTATTTATAAAAGATACATACTGTAGATTTAATTTTTAAAACAAAAAAATGATAAAAAGAATTTCAAAATTACTAGGGCTAGCATTAGTATTAATTTCCTTTTCTACTATTGCACAAAATGAGTACAAAACTAATGTAGATGATTCTGCTATTAATTGGAAAGGGTTTAAACCAACTGGTGAACATTATGGGACAATAAAACTAACAAATGGTTTCTTTTCGGCAGGAAATAATACAATTTCTGGTGGTAATTTTACTATTGATATGAATAGTATTGTTGATT
>DAOVTF010000118.1 GCA_030633225.1 Flavobacteriaceae bacterium | reverse complement strand
TCGAAAAATAGCAAAAGAAAATGCTGGATTATCATATCAAGAAAAAAGGGAATTTGGTAAACTGGAAAAAGAAATTTCTAGTTTAGAAAATAAAAAAGAAGCAATAGAAAACCAGTTTAACAATAATGAAATTGATACTGAAAAGATCAATGAGGTCTCATTACAGTTGGAACAAATTATTTCAAATCTGGAACAAAAAGAAGAGCGCTGGTTGGAATTATCGATGAAACAGGAAGGGTAAAATTCAAAAAAATTAAATAGGAACAAGCATTTTGTTAATCATCAGCTTTTAGATCTTTTATATTCAATTGTAAAGATGTAATCCCGTTCCAATGATTTTCTTCAATCGTAAACACCGCCTTAAAAGAATTCCCATTATTTATAAGATTAAATTTATTTCCCAACCCAAACCCAATTGCGTTATAAGTTTTTTTATCAGCACCCGAAATAATATTTAGTTTTAAATGATCTTCATCTTTACCAACCTTTTTACCATAACCATTATCGCGTAGCCCGGAAGCAACAAAAACAGGTTTCATATTTTTCGGACCAAATGGCCCAAACTGTTTAATTATTCTATTGAATTTAGGTGTAATATTCGATAAAAAGATAGATGAATCTACCGAAACTTCAGGGATAAGCAATTCCTTTGAAATACTGTTTTTTACAACCTCTTCAAACTTAGCCTTAAAATTTTGATAATTCTTAGGACCAAGGGTTAATCCTGCTGCATATTTATGACCCCCAAATTGTTCTATATAATCACTACATTCTTGTAAGGCATTATACACATCAAATCCTTTTACAGAACGAGCCGAAGCTGCTAATTTTTCACCACTTTTAGTAAATACCAAAGTTGGACGATAATAGGTTTCAATTAATCGTGAAGCTACAATTCCAATAACTCCTTTATGCCATGTTTCATTAAAAACAACAGAAGTATAATTATCTTCTTCCTTATTTTCTTTAATTTGTAATAATGCTTCTTTGGTTATTTGTTGATCTACGTCTTTTCGATCTAAATTAAATTGTTCAATTTCGGCCGCATATTTTTGAGCTTTTTCAAAATTACTTTCAGTTAATAGATTTACGGCATATAAACCATGTTTCATTCTTCCGGCAGCATTTATTCTTGGCGCAATTCCAAAAACAACATCCGTTATATTTAATTCTTCTTTTTTTTTTTGTCCAATTAATGCTTTTATTCCTGTTCTGGGGTTTGAATTGATAACCTGTAACCCAAAATAAGCTAAAACCCTATTTTCACCTGTAACTGGAACAATATCAGCAGCAATAGCTATTGCAACAAGATCTAAGTAAGAAGTCAAAGTATCAATACTTTGGTCTCTTTTTTCTGCCAAACCTTGAATCAGTTTAAATCCCACACCACAACCGCACAATTCATCATATGGATAATTACAATCATCACGTTTAGGATCTAAAACAGCAATGGCAGAAGGGATTTCATTACCTGGACGATGGTGATCACAAATTATAAAATCTATGTTTTTTTTGTTGGCGTACTCAATTTTATCAACGGCTTTTATTCCGCAGTCTAAAGCAATAATCAATGAAAATCCATTGTCAGAAGCAAAATCTATTCCTTGAAAAGAGATACCATACCCTTCTTCGTACCTATCTGGTATATAAGTAGAAATATTATTATATAGGGTTTGTAAATAAGAAAAAACTAATGAAACTGCCGTAGTACCATCCACATCATAATCGCCATAAATTAGTATGTTTTCTTCATTTTTTATAGCAGTTTCAATACGATCAACTGCTTTATCCATATCCTTCATCAAAAAAGGATCATGAATATCATCTAAGCTTGGTCTGAAAAAGTTTTTAGCTTGTTCATAAGTTTCAATTTTACGTTGGACTAATAGTTTGGCTAAAGTAGAGTCAATATTCAGTTCCACAGCTAATCTGCTAATTTTACTTTTGTCCGGTGTCAATTTATTTTTCCAACGCATATTCTTATCTTTTGATCAAAGAGTAAATATAATTAAAATTGGTAAGTTTTTAACATGAGTAGTTTGTGTTAAGAATTTCTTTATTTTTGCCAAAAAAAAGTATGTCACATATAATTGCACCTTCAATATTAGCGGCTGATTTTGCAAATTTGCAAAAGGAAATTGAAATGGTTAATCAAAGTGAGGCCGATTGGTTTCATATTGATGTTATGGATGGAGTTTTTGTGCCGAATATATCATTTGGAATGCCGGTTATTTCAGCGATTAAAAAGCATGCTAAAAAAACAATGGATGTCCACCTAATGATTGTTGACCCAGACAGATTTATTACTGATTTTAAAAAGGCTGGAGCTGATATTTTAACTGTGCATTACGAGGCATGTAAACATTTACATAGAACCGTTCAAGCCATAAAAGCTGAAGGAATGAAAGCTGGCGTTTCTTTAAATCCTCATACTCCGATTTCTGTTTTAGAAGATATAATTAATGATTTGGATTTGGTTTTAATAATGAGTGTTAATCCGGGTTTTGGAGGCCAGAGTTTTATAGAAAACACTTATAGAAAAATTGAGAAATTAAGAGAATTGATATCTAAAACAGGTTCAAAAGCCATCATTGAAGTTGATGGTGGTGTAAATGATAAGAACATAAATAAACTAGTCTCCGCTGGAGCCAATGCATTGGTAGCCGGGAGTTTTGTTTTTAAAAGCAATAATCCTTTAGAAACTATTAAGAATTTAAAAAACAGTTAATTCTTTCGATATTCAATTAATTAGAATCCAATTTTAAAATTAACGATTCTAAAGGCATAAGATTAATTTTCATACTACCTATACCATTTTCAACTTTTAAATCACTTGTTAATTTAAGATATAATTGATCTGTAACTAGATATTTTCCATCTTTTAATTTCCAATCAGAAATTACATCTTCTGGTAATTTTAAATTGAGCTCATAACTTTTATCAGAGTCAAAATTTGAAACAATAATCAGTTTTTCATTATCTGACCATCGAACAAATGAAAAAACACGATGATTATAATTCTCTGTATACTCTTTATTATAGAAGTGAATTTCTTTATAATCTCCCATAAGAGCGGTACTCTTAATAGTAAAATTCAATAATTGCTTATAGAAATCACGTAGCTCCTTTTCACTTTCAGATAATTGACCTCCATCAAATTGTTTGTTATTCATCCAACGTTGATGATGTGGGACACCAATATAATCAAAAATTGAAGTCCGAGTTGCAGTGCCAAAACCAGCATTTTCTGCTCCGGGTTCACCAACTTCTTGTCCGAAATAGACCATCGTTGGCGATGTACTAATGGTAGTTGACACTACCATAGCAGGTTTACCATTTTCAGCAAAGCCTGCAAAATCTGGACTAGCAAGGCGTTGTTCATCATGATTTTCTAAAAAATGAAGCATGTTGTGCTCAATATCTGCAAGGTCTTCCTGTACTTTTGGTAGATGATCTGTCCAACCATAACCTTTTACAATATGTTTAATAGAATCATAAAACGCAACTTTATCATATAGATAATCCATTTTACCAAGGTTAATATACGGGCGATATAGATCAGGGTTATAAACTTCAGCCAAAAGAAATGCTTCAGGATTTTTCATTTTAATAGAAGAATTCATATAACTCCAAAACTCTACAGGCACCATTTCTGCCATATCATATCTAAAACCATCTACTCCTTTATCTATCCAGAATAAAGTAATATCTCTAAATTTTTTCCATGAATCAGGCACATCTTTTCCTTCCCAAAAAGCAAAATGTTCTTTATAATTTTTACTTTCAAATTCTTTAGGAATTTCTTCAAATCCTTTAGACCCATCTGGTTTTACACCGTAATTTACCTTTACTGTTTCATACCAGTCGTAAAAATCAGGCTGTGCCAAACGCGAACCATTACCTGTCCATTTAGCTGGTTTTTCTTCAAATTTTCTATCGGCAAGAGTATTTTTCTCTCCTCCTAAAGGTTGGTAATCATCTTTCCATACAGGAACTTTAAAATCTTCGCCAACAACATAATAAAAATTATTATCTCTACTATACTCTTTGGTTTTATCATCATTTGCCCCAAAAGAAGTTACATTTTCCGGGTTGTTTTTACTTTTATAATTGCGAGCAACATGATTGGGAACAATATCAATAATTACTTTTAGTCCGTTTTTATGAGAGCGTTGAATTAAAGCTTCAAATTCCTCCATTCGTTTTGCTGGATCTACAGCAAGATCGGGATCAACCTGATAATAATCCTTTACAGCATAAGGAGAACCAGCTCTACCTTTTACAACATCGGGATCATCGTTAGATATTCCATATTTTGTATAATCTGTAATTGTTGCATGATGTAAAATACCAGTATACCAAATATGTGTTATTCCAAGGTCTTTAATTTCCTGTAGTGCTTTATCAGAAAAATCGTTGAATTTTCCAACTCCATTTTCTTCAATAGTTCCCCAAGGTTTATTCGTAGTATTTTCATTTCCAAATAATCGGGTAAAAACCTGATAAATTACTTTCTTTTGATCTTTTTTTGAATTCATTTTTGGTTCTATGCTAACTGATTCCTCTTTTTTGTTAGTACAATTTGTAAACAATAATACTACTAAAAGACTATATATAATTTTTCTCATGCTACTTATTTTTTTATAATATTTATTGCCGCTCCTCCTCCTGGAGCTAATTTTAATTTTATTTCAGAATTTTGAGTAACTATTATTTTTTTGATATTCAAATCTGTTGGATTTTCATTCCAATGAGCATTTTCGCCATCCTCATAAATAATGGCTTCATATTCTTGGTCTGATTCTAGAAAATCAAGTGGAAAGGATAGATTTCTTGCATTTTCATCTGTAATACTCCCAATAAACCAGTTGCCTGTTCCTTTTTCTTGCCTTACAATAGTCACAAAATCACCAATTTCTCCATTGACAACTTTTGTTTGTTGCCAATCTACTCCAACATCTCTAATAAATTGAAATGCAGGTTGATTCTGATAATTTTCAATCAGATCTGGAACCATTTGTATCGGACTATAAATTACAACGTACAATGCAAGCTGATGTGCCAATGTTGTATTTACCTGATTATTTTCTTTGTATTTATCAAATTTTATATCAAAAATTCCAGGTGTAAAATCAATTGGTCCGGCAAGCATTCTTGTAAAAGCAACTATTGACAAATGCTCTGGTGGGTTACCACCATCTGACGCCCAAGCATTAAACTCCTGACCTCGTAATCCTTCTCTTGAAATGATATTTGGATATGTTCTTCTTAATCCTGTTGGTTTAATTGGTTCGTGTGCATTAATAGCAACCTTATATTTTGCAGCTTTTATAACAGTATTATTATATTGATTGACCATATATTGTCCGTGATGATATTCTCCTTTCGGAAGGATTTTACCTACATATCCTGTTTTTACACTATGAATACCTAAAGATTGCATTAAAGAATAAGCAGTATCCTGTTGCTTTTCATAGGTTTCAGTAGCTGCCGAAGTTTCATGATGCATAATTATATCAACTCCTTTTTCTTTTCCGTAACGTACAACTTCTTTTAAATTAAAATCTGAATAAGGGGTTACAAAATCAAATCCCTCTCCATAGCCCCAACCAGTATTCCATCCTTCAATTAAAATTCCTCCAAAATTATTTTTTGATGAAAAATCGATTAGACTTTTAGCCTTTTTTGTTGTTGCTCCATGTTTTTCAGAAGACATATCCCAAGATGACTTTCCTAGATGCATTTCCCACCAAATACCTGTGTATTTTATAGGTTTGAACCAAGAAATATCTCCAAGTTTATTTGGTTCATTTAGGTTAACTATTAAATTAGAAACAATTAAATCAGTTGCTTTTTCAGCGATTTGAATTGTACGCCAAGGTGTTGCAAAGGGGATAGTTCTTTTAACTTTGTATCCTGTAATCTCAGAACCTACCAACTCACTTGTTAAAGTTAGATTTTCCGTATCAATTTTTAAGGTCATACCCGAATAATCAACCAAAGCCGCTTCGTGAAAACTTAAATGTAATCCATTTTTTGAACGCATGGTTATGGGTGTATTTACCGCATTTTCAGGAATATAAGTTTGTGCTAAATTGTTATGGTTAACATATTTTAAAGCATCAATTTCAGATAATTTGGTAGTACTGTATAAATGCTCATAGATGTCCCAATCACCTGGAATCCACCAAACTTTATAATCTTCTGTTAAATTGAATTGTGTATTTTCATCAACAATAATAATTTCTTTTAAATTTTCTTGTTCAGGAAATATATATCTAAAACCTAAGCCATCATCATAAATTTTAAACTCTAAATTTAATTTCCTATTTGGCTTTTTAATTTCTTGAAGCTCTACAACTAATTGATTATAATTGTTTTCAACATCAATTTGCTCACCCCATTGCATTTGCCATGTATCATTAAATGATTTCGAGTAAGATTTTACAATTTCAAATCCATTTTTTAAAGCTAGTTGATCTTTTAAATCAAAACTTAAATACGAAGTGTCAATTACAATTATACTATTAAATAAAACGGTATAACTTAACTCACCTTTTGGAGATAAAATAAATTGCAAATTAATTTTGTTATTGGGTGAAGTAGCTTTAGTGATGTTAGATGTTTTCTGAGTACAACTAATAAAACCAAATAGTATAATTACTAAGAAAAAGATAGACCTC
>DAOVTF010000185.1 GCA_030633225.1 Flavobacteriaceae bacterium | reverse complement strand
TGTCTAATATTTGAGCCAAGGTAGTGTTTGCAGAAATAAAGAACTGCCCCATATCTTGGTTGGTATAAACTTCCCAAAATTGTAATTCTGCAGTGCTTTGTAATAATTTTTTTACACGATCAATATCTCTTGCGCCAGGCAATTCAATTAAAATTCTACCTGATTCACCAACACGTTGAATATTTGGCTGTGTTACACCAAAACGGTCAATTCTGCTACGTAAAACTTCAAAGGCTGTATTGATAGATCCCTTTACTTCTTCTTTTAAAATTGGCTTAACTTCATCATCAGTCATTTTAAAGTTAATCTTATCTTTCAAAGACTTATTTCCAAATATACTTGGATCACTTAATTTAACAGAACCATTACTAGCTTCATCAAAAGCTTCATAAAAAAGGTCTAAATAATCTTTATCACTATCTTTTTGTGCTTTGGTAGCATTTACTAAAGCTTCATTAAAAACTGGATTTTTTGAATGATTTGACAAGCCTTGTAAAATGTCTCCAACCGAAACTTCTAATGTTGCATTGATACCACCTTTTAAATCTAATCCAAGATTAATTTCTTTTTCTTTAACTTCATTGTAAGTAAATTCTGTAAATCCTAAATTTACAGCTGGTAAATTTGCAACTGAATCTAAATACTTTTTTTTGAGTTTTTCTAATTGAAAGTTGTCACTATTTACTTCGTTTTCTTCGGCGTAAATTACAGCATCTTTCTCTACATCTTTTGCAAACCATGTAAATGATAGTTGGTACAAGCAAACTATACTAAAAATGATGGCAAATAACCTTATAAGTCCTTTGTTTTGCATTCTTCTCTAAATTTTATTAATCTCTATTTGAAATATCGCGCAAATATACTCAAAAGATTTAGCTTTGAAAGAAATAAGTAATGATTTTTAGGGGATTTATAAATATAAATATCCCCTTATTTTTTAGTAATTTAGCTAAATATTAAAATTAAAAAAAATGAAATATTTGACTGACATAGAAATTGCCCAAAACACAAAACTCAAGCACATAAAAAAAATAGCAAATAAACTTAATATTGATGAAGATGATTTAGAACTTTTTGGTAAATACAAAGCAAAATTACCTTTAGATTTAATTGATGATAAAAAAGTAAAACAGAATAACTTAATACTTGTAACGGCTTTAACTCCAACACCTGCTGGTGAAGGAAAAACTACGGTATCTATTGGTTTAACTGAAGGATTGAATAAAATTGGGAAACAAGCTACAGTGGTTTTGCGTGAACCATCATTAGGACCGGTTTTTGGTATTAAAGGTGGAGCAGCAGGAGGAGGTTATTCTCAAGTTGTACCAATGGAAGATATCAACTTGCACTTTACAGGAGACTTTAATGCAGTTGAAAAAGCTAATAATTTATTATCGGCTTTAGTAGATAATAATTTACAATGTGTTCCATGTTCATTGAATCTTGACCCGAGAACCATTGTTTGGAAACGTGTAATTGACATGAACGATAGAGCTTTAAGAAATATCACTATTGGTTTAGGAGGTACAGCAAATGGAATACCGCGTGAAGATGGTTTTAATATTACTCCGGCCTCAGAGGTGATGGCTATTTTATGTATGGCTTCAGGGTTTGAAGATCTTAAGAAAAGATTGGGTGATATTTTTATTGGATTTACTTTTGATAAAAAGCCAATATTTGCTCGTGATCTAAAAGCTGAAAATGCAATGGCAATTTTATTAAAAGATGCCATTAAGCCAAATTTAGTACAAACCTTAGAAAAAAACCCGGCAATTATTCATGGTGGACCTTTTGCAAATATTGCACAAGGAACCAATACTATTTTAGCTACTAAAATGGGGTTAACTCTTTCAAATTATGTAGTGACAGAAGCTGGATTTGGTGCAGATTTAGGCGCCGAAAAATTCTTAAATATTAAATGTGCAGCGGCCGATCTAAACCCAAAATGTGTTGTTTTGGTAGCAACAATAAGAGCACTTCGTCATCATGGAGGTGCAAATAAAGAAGAATTAAATGAAGCAAATCTTCAATATGTAAAAGACGGTTTTCCAAATATAGAAAAGCATATAGAAAACATTAGAAAGTTTAATATCGAACCTGTTGTAGCAGTAAATGCATTCACTAATGATTCTGAAGAAGAAATTAAATTTGTAATAGATAGTTGTGAAAAATTAGGTGTTCAGGCAGTATTATCAGAAGGATGGGCAAAAGGTGGTGATGGTACACAAGATCTTGCTAAAGCTGTTGTTGATATTGTTGAAAATAAAGCAACACAATTCAAACCAATTTATGATTGGAAATCTCCTGTGGTGGATAAAATCGAAAAAATTGCAAAAGAGATTTATGGAGCAGATGGAGTAGATTTCGATAAAAAAGCAAAATTAAATTTAAAAAAAATTGATAGATTAGGCTTTAATGATTTTGCAATTTGTATGGCAAAAACACAAAAATCATTTTCTGATAATGAATTATTGAGAGGTCGCCCCGAAGGATTTATTGTTCATGTAAGAGAAATTGAAATTGCTGCCGGTGCAAGATTTCTTATTCCAATTTTAGGAAAAATGATGCGTATGCCTGGCTTGCCTAGAATACCAGCTAGTGAGAATATGCATATTGATAAAAATGGTAAAATTTCAGGCTTATCTTAAAAGAAAGTAAAAAAATGCTCTTTCAGATTTTTAACGAAGAAAGAGCATTTTTCATATTGGATACCAGAAATGTTTCTATTTTCCAGTTGTCATTTCAGAATAACCTTCTGGAATAGTCATGTCAAATCTACTAATATCAATACTTTCGTTTTTAATTTCTGTAACTTCCATGATCGTTTTCATAGGCATACCTCCTTTGTTAATATCTATTTCCATATACATAGGATATCCTTTTAATTTACCTCCTAATGTACTGCTGTTTTGATTTGCAGCGGAAATTTTATCTGTTGTATACATTAACATTTTGGTATCTATATCGTCATTTTTTACAATAACATCATAGCCTTTGCATTCATAACCCAGAATGGTTTTAGAATCTCCATTTTCTGTAACAGTAATTTTTTTCAGATCATCTTCTGAGACTTCCATAGAGCTTTTTAAATATTTTTTACCAAGCATAGGGTTATCCATTAATACAAGCATTTGTTTTGTTTTATTATCAATAATTGTAGTATTGTTTCCTGTCATAGGATTTTTCATAACAGTTGCTGATTTTTCACCCTTGAAATAAGTAGTTGTTGACATATCGCCTAACATAGCTAATGATATATTTACTTGTTCATTGTCACTAGACATGGTTATTTTCATAGTAATAGCTCCTTCCTTTATCTCTTTTTGAGCAAAAATATTCAAGCTATTTACTAGAAATAGTAAAGTGATAATTTTTAATAGTTTCATTTGATTTGGTTTTAAGAATTAATATTATAAAAAAAACTGCTTTGTTAAAGAAATAAAGCAGTTTTTTAAATTTTATTATTAATAGTAAAAGTTTATACTTCTAATAAACCATTGGTTTTTTTAACTGCAGAAGCACTTTCTTGAATTTTTGCTTTTTCAGCATCATTAAGATCTAATTCTACTATTTTTTCAATACCATCTTTACCAATTATACAAGGTACACCTATTGAAATATCATTAAGTCCATATTCTCCTTCTAACAAAGCTGAACAAGGGAACATTTTTTTCTGATCACAAGCAATTGATTGTACCATTGAAGATACTGCAGCTCCTGGCGCGTACCATGCACTAGTGCCTAACATTTTTGTTAAAGTAGCTCCACCAACTTTCGTGGCTTCCATAACCTCGTTTAATCTTTCTTCGCTTATAAATTTAGTAACAGGAATACTGTTTCTTACTGCTAATCTTGTCAAAGGAATCATTCCGGTATCACTATGACCACCAATTACGATTCCGTTCACATCAGATGAAGGACAACCTAATGCTTCCGCTAGACGGTATTTAAAACGAGCGCTATCTAATGCTCCACCCATACCAATAATTCTATTTCTTGCAATACCTAAAGCTTTGTGAGTTAAGTAAGCCATTGTATCCATAGGGTTACTAACTACAATGAAAATTACATTTGGTGAATGTTCAAGTACACTTTGCGTAACAGATTTTACAATACCAGCATTTATACCTATTAATTCTTCACGGGTCATTCCTGGTTTACGAGGAATGCCACTTGTTATTACTGCTATATCACTACCGGCAGTTTTTGAATAATCGTTTGTGCTACCAGAAATTTTGGTATCAAAACCCATTAATGATGCTGTTTGCATCAAATCCATAGCTTTACCTTCAGCAAAGTTTTCTTTAATGTCAATAATAACTACTTCTGAAGCGAAATTTTTAATTGCTATATATTCAGCACAACTTGCACCAACAGCACCTGCTCCTACAACGGTTACTTTCATGATTTTATATTTTATTTAAAGTTATTAATTAATGATCAAAGTTATTTTAAAATAATGAGAATTTACGTAACTCTAGCTACTAGAAAATGTAATAAAATACAGTATTCTTAAAAGAACTTATATTTTAAACATCAATATTTGCATAAGCAGCATTTTTCTCGATAAATTCTCTACGAGGCGGTACATCATCACCCATTAACATTGAAAACACCCTATCAGCTTCTGTCCCATTGTCTATACCTACTTGACGCATGGTTCTAAAATCAGGATTCATTGTTGTATCCCAAAGTTGAACCGCATTCATTTCTCCTAAACCTTTATATCTTTGAATGGTTCCGCCGCCAAATTTTTCAACTAAAGCATCTCTATCTGCATCAGACCAGGCATATTCTTTTTTGGCACCTTTTTTAACTAAATAAAGTGGAGGTGCAGCAATATAG
>DAOVTF010000160.1 GCA_030633225.1 Flavobacteriaceae bacterium | reverse complement strand
CAGCCGCTTTAAAGAATAATAATTATTCCCTTCCGGGGAAAAAAATTACGATCAATATGGCACCAGCTGATCTTCGAAAAGAAGGTTCGGCTTATGACCTTACCTTGGCTATGGGGATTCTAGCTGCATCTAATCAGATAAAAGCTGATAGTTTGGGAGATTACATCATAATGGGAGAACTCTCCTTAGATGGAAGTTTACAACCCATTAAAGGAGCTTTGCCAATAGCAATAAAAGCCAGAGAAGAAGGCTTTAAAGGTTTTTTGTTACCAAAACAAAATGCTAAAGAAGCAGCAGTAGTTAAACGATTTAGATGTTTATGCTATAGATAATATTAAAGAAGTAATTGATTTTTTTGAAAATAAATCTTCACTAACTCCTTTAAAAATTGATACTCGTAAAGAGTTTTATGATAATCTTGAACATGCTGATTTTGATTTTGCCGATGTAAAGGGACAAGAAACTATTAAACGATGTATGGAGATTGCAGCAGCCGGTGGACATAATATTATATTAATCGGTCCTCCGGGATCAGGTAAAACCATGCTAGCAAAAAGGTTGCCAACTATATTGCCTCCAATGTCATTAATGGAAGCATTAGAAACTACAAAAATACATTCGGTAGTGGGTAAAGTTAAAGAGAATGGATTGATGAGTCAACGCCCGTTTCGATCTCCACACCACACTATTAGTGATGTAGCTTTAGTGGGAGGAGGTTCTTATCCCCAGCCAGGAGAAATTTCCTTATCACATAATGGCGTTTTATTTTTAGATGAATTACCTGAATTCAAACGAAGTGCATTAGAGGTTTTGAGACAACCTTTGGAAGATAGAGAAGTAACCATATCAAGAGCAAAATTCACGGTAACCTACCCAAGTAGCTTTATGTTGGTTGCAAGTATGAACCCTAGTCCGAGTGGTTATTTTCCGGATAGTGATCAGGCAGTAACATCTTCACCCTTTGAAATGCAAAGATATTTAAGTAAAATATCAGGCCCTTTGCTAGATAGAATTGACCTGCATATTGAAGTTCAGCCAGTTCCTTTTGAAAAATTATCTGAAGATAGAACTGGAGAGCCAAGTAAAATAATTAGACAAAGAGTAACAAAATCAAGAGAAATTCAAACAAAAAGATTTTCTGAGAGTGAAAAAGTTCATTATAATGCGCAAATGAACGTCAAACAAATTAGAGAATTTTGTGAATTAAATGAGGCTTCAAAAAAATTACTCAAAACGGCGATGGATAGTTTAAATCTTTCTGCTAGAGCATACGATCGAATTTTAAAAGTTTCTAGAACTATAGCAGACCTTTCTTTAGAAAAAAATATTCTACCCGATCATATAGCCGAAGCAATTCAATATCGAAGTTTAGATAGAGAAGGGTGGTTGGGATAAATAATTATATATTACTGTGATAGAGCAATATATATTATAAAATCAAAAAGTAGAATAGAAAATTGATTCAAATATTTCTAGTATCTTTAAGCAGAAATTATAATTATTCTATAAACTTTTAATAATGAAAAAATCAACCCTTTTAATAATTTTAGCATTGATATATATTAATACTTCCTCTGCCCAAAACCCTTTAATAAATTTTCCTTCCTTAAACTATAATGGAACCAAAATTGCCTTTAATTATCAAGGAGATATTTGGACAGCTGATATAAATGGAAATAATATTAAAAGACTGACCGTTCATGAGGGTTATGACACAAAACCTTTGTGGAGTGAAGATGGAAAAATCATTGCATTTCAAAGCAATCGTTATGGTAATAATGATATTTTCACAATTCCTGTAGAAGGAGGGTCACCTAAAAGATTAACATTTCATTCATCAAGTGACGTCTTAACAGATTATGTAAATGATGGTGAAATATTGTTTAATACCAATCGAAATTTTAAACAAATTGAGTGGGAGCCAGAAATTCAAACGATAAACGAAAAGGGAGGTACTCCACAAATTAAACTAAATGCTTTCGGTTATGACGCCACATTGTCCCCAAATAAAAAGTTTGTTACTTTTGTTAAAGGGCCTTGTAGAATACAGCGCGAAGCATATTATGGTCCGGCAAATAAAGATATTTGGTTATACGATATTGAAAATGATTCATATCATCAATTAACTACATTTAATGGGAATGAATTTTACCCAAAATGGGCTGATAATAACACCATTTATTATCAATCTGCTGAAAGTGGAAAATATAATGTTCATAGACTGAAAATTTCTGACAAAGGTGTAATCAATGGTAATGGTGAGCAAATCACGGATTTTAATGATATGGGTATATTTTCATTTGATATAAGTAAAAATGGAAATAAAATTATATTAATCAAAAGTGATCAGTTGTTCGTTGTGGATGCAGGAACAAAATTGAAAACACAAATTTCTTTGAATTTACATTCCGATTATAAGTTTGATCCTATTGTACATAAATCCTTTTCAGGAGATATTGAAGAAATTGTACCATCACCCGATTCTAAATTAAGTGCATTTGTTATTAGAGGAGAAATTTTTATAACAGAAAATAATAAGGATAAAAGTAAATCTATTAATGTAACCAATTCTGTTAGTAGAGATAAAATGCCAACCTGGTTATCAGATGAAGCTCTTGTTTTTGTTTCTGATAAAGATGGTCAGAATGATTTATATTTATTAAGATCTGATGATCCAAAAGAAAAGAATCTTTTCAAAACATTAAAGCGAAAAATGGTTAAAATCACAAACTCCAATGAAGAAGAAAGCAGTCCTGTTATTTCACCTGATAAAAAATCAATTTCATTTATCAGAGGTAAAGATAAGTTGATAATATCAAGCATCTTAAATGGTAACACTTTAAGTAACGAAAGAATATTGACAGAGGGTTGGGATACGCCATCTGGTGTTAGTTGGTCACCCGATTCTAAATGGCTGGCATATAGTTTAAGTGACTTAGATTTTAATGAAGAAATCTACATTCAAAAAGCAGACAAATCAATTAAACCGATTAATGTTTCAATGCATCCTAAAAGAGATGAAAGTCCGGTTTGGAGTCCTGATGGTTCAAAATTAGCTTTTTCATCCATTCGCAATAATAGCGATTATGATGTTTGGTTTGTGTGGTTAAATAAAGAAGATTGGCAAAAAACTAAAGAAGATTGGGATGAAGAGGATGATGCAGATGATAAAAAGGAGAAAGATGATAAAGAAGATGATAAAAAAGAGGACAAATCTGTTCCAACTGTAAAAATTGATACAGATCAAATACATAAAAGACAAGTGCAGGTTACATCATTTACGGGTGGTGAATTTATTGAAGGGTTCTTAAAAGATGGTAAAACTATAATATATTCAACAGGTGATGGTGGAAGAGGTGATTCAAAAGTTGAGTCAGATCTATATAAAATTAAATGGGATGGGAAAGACAAAAAGGAATTAACCACAGATGATACCAAACCAAGAAATGTAGAAATAGACTCCAAATATGAATATGTGTATTATACAGCAAAAAAAGGAAAGTTAAATAGAATAAAGATAAAAGACAGTAAAAAAGAATCATTGCCAATTAAAGCTTATATGGATATAAATTATCCAAAAGAAGCCAATCAAATATTTGATGAGGCTTGGAAAGCTATAAATAATGGTTTTTATGATCCAGATTTTCATGGTCAAAATTGGGATGGTTTAAAAGAAGCGTACAAGCCTTTGGCTATGAAAGCTTCAACAAGAAGTGATTTTCAAAGTATTTTTAATTGGATGTTAGGGCAGATCAATGCGAGTCATATGGGATTAAGAGGTGGTGAAGATAGAACTGACCTCCAAAAAGATAAAACAGGTTTATTAGGATTGACCTTGGTTCCGGAAAAGTCTGGCAAAATGAAAGTTTTATCCATAACTCAAGATATGCCTGCTAATCGAGGGATTAGTGAATTAGCTGTAAATGATATAATTACTGCTGTAAATGGTGTTTCTTTAACTGAAAAAACTAATTTTTACAGTTTATTGAATAATACTAGTAATGAGAAAATATATTTAAATGTTTTGAATTCACAAGGAGTTGAAAGAGAAGTAGTAGTTAGGCCAAAATCTACTAATAGAAAGGAAAAATATGACGATTGGGTAGTAGAAAAGAAAAGGTTAACGGATAAATATTCAAATGGTAAATTGGGGTATATTCACATTCAGGGAATGAATTGGTCTAGTTTTGAGACTTTTGAACGAGAATTAACTGCAGCTGGTTATGGTAAAGAAGGAATTGTTATTGATGTACGTTTTAATGGTGGAGGTTGGACCACCGATTATTTGATGGCTGTTTTGAATGTAGAACAGCATGCCTATACTATTCCGCGTGGCGCTTCCGCTGATTTAAAATCTGACCATAAAAAATTTATTGACAAATACCCTTATAATGAAAGGCTGCCATTATCATCATGGATAAAACCATCAGTTGCTATTTGTAATGAAAGTAGTTATTCAAATGCTGAGATATTTTCTCATGCATATAAAAATTTAGGAATAGGTTCTTTGGTAGGGGTTCAAACTTTTGGTGCTGTAATTTCAACAGGTTCAAAAAGACTGATTGATGGTTCAAGAGTAAGAATGCCATTTAGAGGTTGGTACATAAAAGCATCAGAAACCAATATGGAGTTCAATGGTGCGATACCAGATTATGTAGTGAAAAATAATCCAGACAGTAAAGTAAAAGGGGAGGATAAGCAATTAAAAAAAGCAGTAGATGTACTTTTGTCTCAAATTAAAAAATAATTTATCATATTAATTTAAAACTTTAAATAAACTTTATAGATAGCTAGAAATAAATAGGTAACCTATTAACTATAAGATTTATCTATAATAGAAATTGTATAAATATTTAGCTTTTTTTATAAAAAAAGATATAGAATTAATTGATAAGTATTGTTTAAAACGTAATACCAAAATTTGAAAGATCGTTTTCTAATTGTTTTGTATTTTTAAAGTGAATTGCGTTAATTCCTAATTTTTTAGCAGCTTGAATATTTTCAAAATTATCATCAATAAAAATACTTTTCCCTGCAATTAATTGAAAACGATCTAAAGTGATTTCATAGATTTTTGCAAAGGGTTTTCTAGTTTTTTCTTCACCTGAAACTATAATTCCTTCAAATTGTTTTAAAAAATCAAACCTTTCTAATGCTACATGAAAAGATTCTGCACTCCAATTGGTCAAAGCATACAATTTATACAAATTTGATTCTTTAAGTTGATCAAGT
>DAOVTF010000165.1 GCA_030633225.1 Flavobacteriaceae bacterium | reverse complement strand
CTTATTGTTCTCTCTTTAATTCGACTTCTACAAGTTGTATTAAATCATCTATCTCGTCTCTAAGTTCATGTCTATACTTAATCACAGCATAGGTAAGACTTAACTTAAGTGCCAGTGAGTTTCTTGTTTTTTGATTATTTAAAATTAAGTTATAGTTGTTTTGTGATTCATTATAAATTTTGATACTAGGCTCCATTGATTTTAACAATCTAACAAAATTCACATCATTAACAATAATGTCATCGATACGCATTTGTTGTAGTGTTAATCGGTCCTTTACCAAAGATGTTAATCCAGTAAGTGTTAGTTCTAAATTGGTAAAATTCTCACGTATGCTACGATTTGTTATAATACCTATTTTACCAGTATTTTTAATATCTGAATACGAACTTAGAACTGGTAGATTTGGATTAGAATTCCATAATACGTCGTAAAACAATGAGTCAGACATAGAATTTATACCAAGTTTATTTTTATTAGAATTTTTTCCTAAGGCAACAATAAGTGACTCCTTCAGTTGGTTTTCTTTAAAAATATCAATATCAGATTGTTCCTTGGCTGAATATAAACTTTCTAAAAGATTATTTAATATGCCTATTTCTTCTTTTTTAATTTTTTGTTCTGCATTCCAATTGTTAATCTGAAGTGCAATTAATATTCCAATTACTACTAGTATAATTTCTCCAATTGCATAGAGCAAATATTTGCTGAACTTGTTATCAGTTAGTAATCGTTGTCGAATTTTTCTAAAATATTTTATCATTGTTATAATGAAGCACAACTTGTTATATACACACAAATATACACGATTACAAGTATTGTTTTCCGGATATTGTTAGTTTTAAATTCTTTTTAAACAACTGTAGGAGAGATTTAATTATCATTGTGTGTTTTTTTCTAACATTATCCTTTTTAAATTTTATTCACATTTCTATAATCTTTAGAATGTCTTTAGGTTTCCTATTTAGTTTTACAGAAAATTTATAATAATGGTGATTCATTATAGATTGCCAAAAAAAACCTTATTTAATCTAAAGTAATAAATTATGACAAAAAAAATTATCGCAGTAGTAATTCTAGCTACATTATTAACTTCATGTGTTTCAAAAAAGAAATATGTTGAATTAGAACAAGATTTAACAGATACGAAGGGAGAATTGCAAAAGACAACAATTGAAAAAGAAAATCTTGAAGCAAAATTTGCAGTGATTGAAAAAAGAGTAGATGTTTATAATACTAAAATCAATTCTTTACAAGAAGAAAATAATGCTCAAATGGCTTTTGTTGGAGATAATCTAACTGTTATATCAAAAGACACTAGAGAAAATATGAATGCTACACTTTCTAATATGTCGGCAGAAGAATTGGCAGAAGCTAAAACTTTAAAAGATTCTATGAATTTAGCTATCTCTTATAAATTAAAAAAATCGATCAAAGAAAATGATCTTGAGAATGAAATTAACGTAAATATTGACAAAACAGTAGTTATGATTTCTGTTGCAGATAGTTTATTATTTAGATCAGGAAGTTACCGTGTTAATTCTAAAGCATACCCAATGCTTAAACAATTAGCTGATGTAATTATTTCTGAGCCAAGTATGGATGTTATGATTGAAGGACATACAGATTCTAGAAGTATTAATACAACCGGAATTATTGATAACTGGGATTTAAGTGTAAAAAGATCAACGGCTATTGTTAGATTATTACAAAACAAATATGAAATTGACCCTTCTAGATTAATACCTGCTGGAAGAAGTAGTTACTTGCCTTTAACTGATAACGACACCAAAGAAAACAGAGCAAGAAACAGACGTACCAATATTATTATTTTACCAAACTTGAATAAATTTTTCGCATTATTAGCTGAAGAAGAAGTTGTAAAACTTTAATAATTTTTTTCGGATTTACTTAAATCCAAACCAACAAA
Source organism: Flavobacteriaceae bacterium (assembly GCA_030633225.1). Classification (GTDB taxonomy): domain Bacteria; phylum Bacteroidota; class Bacteroidia; order Flavobacteriales; family Flavobacteriaceae; genus Lutimonas. The sequence goes on along the minus strand of DAOVTF010000165.1, from coordinate 3,214 downwards.
AAAGAGATTAATTTAAATTAATCTCTTTTTTTATTCATCTAATCTTGTTTTTATACCTTTGAAATAATCTATTCATTCTATTCATAAAACTAAATCTAATGCGTCATTGGAAAAAAATTGGCTTAATTCTACTTTTTATATTCCTAGGATTCATTATTCATATTTTTCTATCAACCGGATTTTTTAGAAAAATTGAAAATCACTTTGAAGGTGAAATTGTTAAAACAATTACACTTCCTGGTGCGGAAGATATTATGGTTAGTCTGAAAGATAGTTTCGCCATAATTTCATCTACCAAAAGATCATTCTCTAAATTAAGAGATAAAGATACTGGTGGATTGTTTTATATGGAATTAAAAAGTGGTGATTTCAAGGTAACTCCACTTACTTCTTCTTTCGAAAAATTGTTTGCACCTCATGGAATATCAATGATTGAAAAAGGTGAATCTTATAAAATTATGGCAATCAATCATTCGCCTCAAGGACATTCCATTGAAGTTTTTAATTTAAATGGTGCAAATTTGACATTTAAAAAAACATTGACAGACCCTTCAATGATTAGCCCAAATGATTTGGTAATAATTGATGACGATAAATTTTATTTTACCAATGATCATGGTTACACTAAAGGAATCGGTAAATTTTTTGAAGAATATGGCGGACTAGCAGTTTCAAATGTTGTGTATTTTGATGGGAAAAATTACAAAGAAGTTGCCAGTGGAATTGCCTATGCCAACGGAATTAATTTTGACAGAAAGCGAAATTTACTTTTTGTAGCATCTGTACGAGAATTTATAATAAAAGTTTATTCAGTAAATAAAGATGGTTCCCTTGACTTTATTGAAAATATTAAATGTGGCACCGGAATTGATAATATTGACATTGATAAAGAAGGAAATCTTTGGATGGGTGCTCATCCAAATTTATTAACTTTTGCAGCTTATGCTCAAAAAAAGAAAGAAATTTCTCCTTCCGAAATAATTAAAGTAAACTATAAGGGTAAAGGCGATTATTCTATTGAAAAAATATTTTTAGATGATGGAAATAGAATGTCTGGTTCAAGTGTTGCAGTTCCTTTTGGTGATTTAATTATCACAGGAAATGTCATGGATGATAAATTTTTGATTTTAAAAAAGTAAACTATTTTTAGGAACAAAACTCTTCTTTAATCAGAGTTTATAAAATTACAAGTACACCAATAGTTTTTTACTTAATACTTCAATTTAAAATCATTTTATTTATTTTTACTGTAAATAGAAAAAATATTTTTATGCCAAAAATAAAAGATAAATTTAATTTAGATGGTAAAATTGCTATAATTACAGGATCTTCAAAAGGAATCGGTAAGGCAATAGCTAAGGCATTTGCAGAATTCGGAGCCAAGGTTGTAATTAGTAGTAGAGATCAAGACGCTTGTGAAAAAGTAGTTTCTGAATTTAAAGATGTTGGTTTAAAAGCTATAGCAATTGCATGTCATGTTGGGAATTCTGATAGCAGACAAAATTTAATTGATAAAACTATTGAAGCATGTGGTGGGATTGATATTTTAGTCAATAACGCCGCTACAAATCCGGTCTATGGTCCTATTGAAGATGCCCCAGAAGAAGCTTTTGATAAAATTATGAACATCAATGTAAAAGCTCCATGGGATCTGGCCAACAAATGTTTACCAACCATGAAATTAAGAGGTGACGGTAGTATTATCAACATTAGTTCTATTGAAGGTGAACACCCGGGATATGGTCTTGGGTTGTATTCTACAAGTAAAGCTGCAATATCTATGCTTACTAAAAATCAAGCTAAAGAGTGGGGAAATCACGGCATTAGAGTTAATGCCATTTGCCCTGGATTGATTCAAACAAAATTCAGTTCTGCACTTTGGAATGATGATAATGTGATGAAACATATTAATAAAAAACTTCCATTAGCGAGAATGGGACAGTCAGATGAAATAGCAAGTATAGCCTTAATGTTAGCTTCAAATGCCGGCAGTTATGTTACGGGCAGCTTAATCGTAGCAGATGGAGGATATTTAATTTCAGGATAAAAAATAATCATATATGAATTTCGAACATACCGATAAAACAAAAAAACTTTTGAAAAAACTTCAAGAGTTTATGGGTGAAAATATTTATCCAATAGAAAAAGAAGTTAATCAATATAATTCAGATCCAAAAAATTTATGGACTATACACCCTGCCATTGAAAAGTTAAAATCCAAAGCCGAAAAAGCAGAATTATGGAATTTATTTTTACCCAAAGAGCATGGTAAATTTAGTTCTGGCTTAAGTAATTTAGAATATGCTGCAATGGCAGAAATAATGGGAAAAGTTCCATGGTCATCAGAAGTATTTAATTGTTCTGCACCTGATTCAGGTAATATGGAAGTCTTCGCAAAATATGGAACTCCTGAACAACAAGACAAATGGTTAAAACCTTTGATGGACGGCACGATTCGATCAGCTTTTTTAATGACAGAGCCGCAAGTTGCTTCTTCTGATGCTACTAATATTCAAACCTCAATTGTGAAAGATGGTGATGAATATATAATCAATGGAAGAAAATGGTGGGCTTCTGGGGCTTTGCACCCAGATTGTAAAGTCACCATTGTTATGGGAAAAACTGATCCTAATGCGCATCGACATGTTCAACAAAGTATGATCATTGTTCCTATGGATACACCTGGTTTAAAAATAGTTAGACCATTATCTGTTATGGGAAATATCGATTCTCCGGAAGGCCACGCAGAAATGCTATTAGAAAATGTTAGGGTACCAGTTGAAAATATTTTATTAGGCGAAGGTAGAGGTTTTGAAATTGCTCAAGGCAGATTAGGTCCTGGTCGAATTCATCATTGTATGCGAATGATAGGTATGGCTGAACGATCCATGGAAATGATGTGTAAACGTTCAACAGAAAGAATGACTTTTGGAAAAGAATTACAAGAATATAGTAGTATTCGTCAGGATGTTGCTAAATCAAAATGTGAGATAGAACAAGCTAGGTTATTGACATTAAAGGCGGCCTATATGATGGATACTGTTGGAAATAAAGCCGCAACAGATATTATAGCAATGATTAAAATAGTAGCACCAAACATGCTATTAAAAGTTGTTGATAGAGCCATGCAAATCTATGGCGCCAAAGGAGTGTGTCAAGATCTTCCTCTATCACAATTTTATATGTATGGTCGTATGTTAAAATACGCAGATGG
>DAOVTF010000115.1 GCA_030633225.1 Flavobacteriaceae bacterium | reverse complement strand
TTCCCTTCTTGAGAGGGGGATTATAGGGTATGCTACTCTTTCTTAAAAATGAAATTTTTTAAACTCATTCTCAACACTATTCCCCGCCCTTACTTAATAAAATTAAGTTATCTAGTCAGACCCGTTTTAGAAACTTGGCTTAAAGGAGATAAGTATACGGACCCTATTGATGGTAAAAGTTTTCGTAAATTTTTACCTTATGGATATGGAGAACAAAGACCAAATGTTCTATCTCCAAGCACCTTATCTTTAGAGCGCCATCGTTTATTATGGTTGTATTTAAAAAATGAAACCGATTTTTTTACTGCACCAAAAAAAGTACTCCACATGGCTCCCGAGCAATGCTTTTTACCCATTTTTAAAAAGATGAAAAATTTGGACTATACTACTGCAGATTTATATTCGCCAATAGTTGATGTAAAAGCCGATATTTTAGATCTCCCTTTTGGTAATAATAGTTTTGATATCGTTTTATGTAACCATGTTTTAGAACATATTGAAGATGATAGTAAAGCAATGAGTGAACTTTATCGTGTTTTAAAACCTGGTGGAATGGGGGTTTTTCAAATACCTCAAGATTTAAGTTTAGAAAAAACCTACGAAGATTTTAGTATCACCTCTGAAGAAGAACGCAAAAAGCATTTTGGGCAATACGACCATGTAAGAGTTTATGGAAAAGATTACTTTGATCGATTACGAAAAGTTGGATTTAAAGTTGAAGAAGTTGATTATTCAAAAACTATTTCTGATGAATTGGTTGATAAATATAGATTAACAAAAGGTGAGATTTTACCTGTTTGTATTAAGTAATAAAAAAAGGTTTGACTAATACAAAAATTCTACAACTCTTTCAAATCTTCAGCATTCATCCAACCAGATTTACCATCGACAATTTTAATTTTTTTCCAATTGTCTAAAGTTTCTATAATTTGAACTTTAGTACCTTCGTGTAATTCAAAATTTACATCGCTTGATTTAGTAGGTGCACTTTTAACCTGAGTTTGTGGAGCGAAAATAATAGCTTGAATATCATTTTTTACAAAGTGGTAATTTTTATAAGCAAAAAATACAGATAAAGAAACAAAAATAACAGTCAATATACTGGTTATAAAATATATACGCTTTTTACCTGTACTATATGAAAAATGGTATAACAAGAACAAAATGGCAAATAAAAATGCTAGGCTAACTGCAATAATTGCCCAAGTGTTGTAAGTAAATTTTAAAGTAATATTGTCCCTAAATTTTTGACCTAAACTTTTTGGTAATGCCTCAATATTATCTAAAGTCATTCGTTCTGCAAATTCCAAATTAAAAGTAATGTCTTCATTAGTTGGATCTAACACTAAAGCCTTTTCATAATAATAGATTGACGGAGCAACTTGATTAGTTTTGTAATAAATATTAGCCATATTATAATACAAAGCGCTAGATTCTACATCATTATTTTCAATTTCCTGATATAATTTTAAAGCCTCTATATAACTTTCTTGTTGATACAATTTATTTGCCTGAACAAACAAGCTATCTAAAGTTTGAGCATAACCAATGCTTGAAATAAAGAATATAAATAAGAAAACTATTTTTTTCATTTTTTAAAGTTTCAACTTTTGTCTTTAATTTTTAAAGCTGTTTATCAATTTTAGCAATTACTACTTTTGCCTTTTCATAATCTTGTTTCATCATTACTTCTGTAGATGGAGCATATCTTGCATAATCACAATTATCTAAAACCATTTTAAACTCATTAATAGTTTGTTCATCAACTTTTCTTTGAAGTAAAATTTCAGCTATTTTCTCCTTACTAATATCTGATGTTTCAACCTGCAATTTTGCTTTTAAATAATTATGTAATGCTTTTTCAAGAGCAATATAAAAAGCTTCTTTTTTACCCAATTGTTTTTTCGCTTGAGATAAATATTTACGAGCTAACTTATCAGCCTTTCTTCGTTTATTTCCAATAATATCTCCATCTCTTTGTTTTTTCTTTTTCCCAATATAAATTCCTAAAGGAATAGACAATAAAGGTAAAACCAATAACAAGTAGTATAAGTTTGAACCATAGAAATTTTCTTTGTCTCCTTTTGAAATAAAACCTGTTTTTGAATGTATATATCTTATATTGTTTTCATTACCAATAACAGATTTTTTAAATTCAGTATTAATATTTTCTTCATTTGGTAATTTCCCTTGTAATGCATTTAAAATTATAGCATCCGTTTGAATGGTATGGTATTTTTCTTCTTTTGGGTTAAAATAAGAAAAAGTTACACCAGGAATTTTAAATTTACCTCTAAATTGAGGAACAACAGCATATTGATTATAAACTCTTCCCTTTAAACCACCCAAGTTTGTATTAATTTTTTCTTTATGTTCTGGTTCATATGTTTCTAAACCTTTTGGAGTTTCAATTTCTGGTAATTTTATTAGTTTTAAATTTCCAACACCGCTTACTTCTACTTTAATTTGTGCAGATTCATTAGCATTCAAATTTGTTTTACTTGCTGTTACATTAAATTCATAATCTCCAACGGCACCATTAAAATCAAATGGTTTATTTTCTAAAGGAAGTGGTTTTACTTGAATTATTTTTTTACCGGAAGTTGTAGTAAAGTTTACATCATCCATTAACATATTTCCAAAAAAATCTCTTCTACCCATTGGTATTCCCGCAGTAATTTCCATTTCCATTGGGTCAATTATTAATTTACCAGATTTATGCGGAATTAAAACTGTTTTTCTAACAATTACATATCTATGTGGCTTACCCTTATAAGTGCCATTTATTGGAACCCATTTTTTTACATCAATACTTTGATTCCAAAAACCACCAAAAGATGGAGACGAAACTTCGCGAGTATTTTGAACATTTACTTCACTAATATTGACAAATAATTTATAAACAACCGAAATACTTTCACCAACATAAGGATTGGTGTTTGAAACTTCAGCAACTAAATGAATGTTTTCAGATGCTACATATCTTGGATCATTTGGGTCTTTTGGAATATCAACCGCTGATAAGACTTTTATCCTAACCGTATTTGTTTTAATAATTTCACCATCATAAGTAATACTTGCAGAAGGTATTGTAAAAGTTCCCTTTACAGTTGGCTGAATAATATAAGTATAAACTAATTTATATGAGGTTTTACCGTTAACAGATGAAAAACTAGTAGATTGACTCGGACCTGCTAGTACCTTAAAATTATTAAAATTTGGAGGAGTAAAATCATCGGCTCCTTGCTTATTTATTGAAAATTGAATTCGCAAACGTTCATTCAAACCAAGTTCAGTTTTACTCACAGCAGATTTAAAAGTAACTTGAGCAAATATGCCCTGTACAGTAAATATTAAAAATAATATGTAATAATACCTCTTTATCATTGTTAAAATTCCATCGCTATTTGAATAAAAAACATCTATAAATCAATTCTTACCAATCTTTTTCATTTTTAGTTTTTTTACCACGAGCTTTTTTAGCATTTACTTTTTTCTGTGTTTTATTTTCTTCATTATTCATTGCATCTAAAAGTTGCTGAATTTGTTGCTGACTTAATTTATTTGGCTGTGGTTTAGGCTGAGGCTTTTCTTTTTGTTCATTATTACCTCCTTTATCCTTATCTTGTTTATCCTTATTATCATCTCCTTCTTTCTTGTCTTTGTCCTTTTCTTTATCGTCTCCCTGATCTTTTTTATTATCCTTATTTTGCTCGTTTTTATCTTTGTTCTCGTCTTTGTTTTTATCCTTATCTTTATTTTTGTCGTCTTTATTCTGCTGTTGCTGATCTTTTAACAGTTTTTTAGCCAAAGCCAAGTTATATCTTGTTTCTTCATCACTCGGGTTTAAACGAAGAGAATTTTTATATGCCGCAACTGCTTGATCATATTTCTTTTCTTTCATATTTACATTTGCGATATTATGAAATACTTGCATTTTAGTATCACTGTCTTTACTCGATTTTACCACCAACTCATATTGTGGTAATGCTTCTTTAAATCTATTTTGTTTATAAACGGCATTACCTAAATTATATGCGGCATTTTCATAATTCGGATTTTGCTTTAATGCTTTTTTATACTTTACTTCGGCATCAACAAATCGCTTTTCTTTATATAAATCATTCCCTTTTCTTAAGATCTGTTTTTCAGCCAATTTTACTTCAACCGGTTTTTCCTTTTCCTGAGAAAAAATTCCAAGTGGAAACAAAATAATAATATATATAAAGCGCTTCAAATTATACATCTTTTTTAGATTCATTAAATAAATTCATTTTTTGAACCCATTTTGTTTTTTTATTCAATAAAAATATATCTAAAACCAAAAACAATAATCCTAACCCAATGAACCATTGAAACTGGTCTTTGTAATCAGAAAACTGTTTGGTTTCAAACTCTTTCTTATCAGCTCTTAGCAATAACTCTTCAATAAACTCAATTGTTTTTGAGGTTTTATTGCCATAAATGTATTTTCCTTTTCCGCTATTAGCAATTTCTTTTAAGGTTTCAACATTTAATTTTGTAATAACAACTTCATCTTTATTATCTTTTTTATAACCAATAAACTTGCCATTTCTTTTTATAGGAATTGGAGCTCCCTTATTTGTTCCAACACCAATAGTAAAAGTTTGAATTCCTTCATTCAATATTTCTTTAGCAATTTTATTTGAATTTTTTTCATGATCCTCTCCATCTGAAATGATAAATAAAAACCGATTGGTTTGTGTATCATCATCAAAGAAAGTTTTGGCTAATTTTAGAGCTTCATTTATTGCAGTTCCCTGTGAAGAAACCATATCAGGACTAGCATTTTGTAAAAACATTTTAGCCGCAGCATGATCAGTTGTAATTGGTAACAAAGGGTAGGCATTACCCGCATAAATTATTATTCCAACACGATCACTACCTAGTTTATCAACTATTTTAGAGATAATTTGTTTTGACTTTTCTAATCTGTTAGGAGCAATATCTTCTGCTAACATACTTTTAGAAACATCTAATGCAAATACAATATCAACTCCTTGCCGCTTAATGGTTTTTAATTTTGTTCCCATTTTGGGATTAACCAAAGCTAATATTAGAAATGATAACCCTAGGGCTAACATAATTATTTTCAAAACAGGTTTGAATTTTGACTTTTCTGGACTTAATTTATTCAATAAGGCTAGATCAGCAAATTCGCGTTGCTTTTTACGTTTCCAAATAGCAACCGCTAAATACATCACAATTAAGACTGCAATGAAAATAAATAAATAAAAATATTTTGGTTCTTCTATTTGGTACATAAGTCCTTTTTAATTCCCTAAAAGGGGAAATAATTTAATACTTTTTTATACGATTTCTCTATTAAACCTATCAACAATTATATAAAACTTCTATAAACAGTAAATCTTAATATCATTTCAATCAATATTAAAAATCCTGCTAATAATATTAATGGTCTATATTTTTCTTGATAATTATAATATTTAAACTCTTCTATTTTTGTTTTTTCTAACTTATTAATTTCGTCATAAATAGATTCTAATTTTTTATTATCAGTTGCTCTAAAATACTTACCACCTGTTTCATTGGCAATAAATCGCAACAGTTTTTCGTCAATTTCTACAGGAGCATTTCTAAAAATTAGTTTTCCATTCAAATCTTTTGCAACCGGAAATAAAGCAGTACCGTTTGTTCCTAACCCAATAGTATATACCTTAATATTTAACCCTTTAGCTAATTCTGTTGCAGTTTTTGGATCAACAAACCCTGTATTATTTACACCATCGGTAAGTAAAATAATTACCTTACTTTTTGCCTTACTATCTTTTAATCTGTTCACTGCAGAGCCCAATCCCATTCCAATGGCAGTACCATCATTAATTTGACCCCATTTAATTTTTCTAATCGTGTTTTTTACAATGGTTTTATCACTGGTAATTGGTGTTTGAGTAAAACTTTCGCCTGCATAAACTACAATTCCAATACGATCATTCGGGCGTTTACTTACAAACTTTGTGGCAACAGTTTTAAGCGCTTCTAAACGATTTGGTTTTAGATCTCTTGCTAACATACTTGCTGAAACATCAATAGCCATAACAATGTCTATACCTCTAGTAGTTTTTGTTTTCTTACTTACTTCAACATTTCTAGGTCTATCCAAGGCAATAATTAATGATGATATTGCCAATAAACGTAAAAGATAAAGTAGTGGCTTTAATTTTGCCAACAAACTTTGTTGCATAAAACCTTTGGTACTTGCCATTTTTAAAGTTGCACTATCTTTTTTATGAACAAAATAATACCATGTTGCTAGTATTGGAATCAATAAAAGCAACCACAAAAACCCGGGATTTGTAAATTCTAAATTATTTCCCATCTTCTTTTTCTTTATCAATTTCTTCCTCTTGATCTAAATCGGAATCAGGATGTAAATTATCTATAATAGTTTCAGCATCATTTCTATGCAATTCTATCTCATTTAGTAATGGTTTTGATTTGGCAAACTTAACCAAATCTGCTTCTTGCAATAATCTTTGTAATTTTAATAAAGTTTCTTTCGGAATATTTAAACTACTACTATTATTAAAATCCGTTATGGTTTCAAGCAGCTCATCAGTAGTTGATTCTAAAGCTGGAATATTCATTTCTCTTTCTATAAAAGATCTTACAATATCTGTCAATTCAACATAATACCTTTTAACCTTATTTTGTTTTAATAATTTTTTATCATCTAACTCTATTA
>DAOVTF010000298.1 GCA_030633225.1 Flavobacteriaceae bacterium | reverse complement strand
TGGTCTAAATGCAACCATTTATATAAAATTAGATTATCATTTAAAACCTCACTATCATAAACAATATCGTAAGGTATTTCGGCAAATTTTAAAACTAAAGTAACCGCATCATCCCAAGGTTGTTTACTTTTTGGGGAGTAAACTGCGATTCTCGGAGCTTTTTCTAAAATTACAGCTTCCATATTTTGCGAAGGGCTGGCAATTTTTTCTAAAATCTCAATTGTTTCTGTATCTGAAATAACTTCATAAGATACACCACGAATGGTGCACTCATTTCTAAAATCATTGGTGTTTTCCAATAGAAAAGAGCCTCCGCGATAATTGAGTAACCATTTTACTTTTTGCCCTTTTTGCAAAGAATAAAAAGTAATACCATAAGCTTTTAAATGATTTTTTTGAGAAGTATCATCCATAGGAATTAACAAAAATGATGCAAATACCGATGGAATATAAAAAAGAATTAGTAGGAAAAATATGAAATATCTTTTCAATGAAATACGATTAAGATTATTCTCTAAAGGTATTATAATTTTTAAAAAGGAACGTCTTCATCCTCATTATTGATATTACCAAAAGCATCACTGGTGCTACCCAAATTACTTGGTGAAATATTATCTGCATTCATAGAAGATTGAAATTCAGTACCAAATCCTTCTTCCAGATTAGTAAATTTAGCTAAACGACCGATAAATTTCATTTTGATATTTTCTAATCCACCATTACGATGTTTAGCAACAATAAATTCGGCTTGACCTTCACAAGGAGTTCTTTCTTCATCATCCCATTCGGTTAAACCATAATATTCTGGACGGTAAATAAAAGAAACAATATCAGCATCTTGTTCGATGGCACCCGATTCACGCAAGTCAGAAAGTAGCGGGCGTTTACTTCCCCCACGAGTTTCAACTGCACGAGATAATTGTGAAAGTGCTATTACAGGCACATTTAATTCTTTTGCCAAAGCTTTTAAATTTCTAGAGATCATTGAAATTTCTTGCTCACGATTTCCGGTACCTTTAGAATTATTCCCAGCAGTCATTAATTGTAAATAATCAATAATAATAATTTTCACATCATGTTGTGATACCAATCTTCTTGCTTTTGCCCTGAGGTCAAAAACAGATAATGAAGGCGTGTCATCAATAAAAACTGGAGCATTAGATAAGTTTTTTACTTTTACATTTAAAGCTTCCCATTCATAAGTTTCCAAGTTTCCTTTTCTCAATTTTTCGGATGAAATTCCTGTTTCACTAGAAATCATTCTAGTAATTAATTGAACTGAAGACATTTCTAATGAAAATATTGCCACCGGAAGATTAAAATCAATTGCCATATTTTTAGCCATTGACATTACAAATGCAGTTTTACCCATACCTGGACGAGCTGCTATAATTACCAAATCAGAAGGCTGCCAACCTGAAGTCAAATTGTCTAATATTGAAAATCCCGAAGCAACACCACTCATACCTTCAGTATTTGATATCTCTTCAATTTTTTTAAGAGCTTGAGTAACTAAATTATGTGATGTTTCTGAACTCTTCTTCAAATTTCCTTGGGTAATATCAAAAAGCTTAGTTTCAGCTTCATCTAACAGATCAAAAACGTCAACTGTTTCATCATAAGAATTTGTAATAATCTCACTAGAAATAGTAATCAACCGTCTTTGAATAAATTTTTGAAGTATGATTCGAGCATGAAATTCAATATGTGCAGCAGAAGATACTTTTTGACTCAGATTAATCAAATAAAAATCACCTCCTACAGCTTCTAACTTTTCATCTTTACGCAATTGATTAGAAACAGTTAAAAGATCAATGGGTTCAGAATTTTCAAAAAGTTTAAAAATAGCATCATATATATATTGATGTGCTGGTTTATAAAAAGCATCAGAATGAATTATATCAATCACATCATCTACACCTTTTTTATCAATCATCATAGCACCTAACACAGCTTCCTCTAAATCAACAGCTTGTGGTGGTATCTTTCCTTGCTCCAGATTGATAACCGTACCTTTTTTGCTTTTATTTGATATAAATGATTTTGCTGTATCCATGCGACAAATGTAGTTTATTACAAAAGTATAAGTTAATTTAACTTAAATTTAAAGTTAACAAAAAATGTTAACAAAGTCAAAATTGTTAATAAAAGATTTGGTGATAAACATTGTAAATAATTATGCCTTAGAAATAAAATATTCTACATCAAAAAGTATAAAAAATTAAACCCATAATTTACAATATGTTAAGTATTCAAAATTAAACTATAATTCAATTTTAAATTCATATTATTAATTTAGATTTGTTGTTAATAATTTGTTTTAAATTCAATAATGAATAAAAATAAACGAAATAAATTCTTAAGTATTTTTCTTTTTGTCCAAATTGGGTTGGTATTTCTATTCTCGAAATTTCCAACATTTATTGAAAACAATTATACATCCGGTCTATATATTTATATAAGTAAAATTTTAAGATCTCTTTTTGGATGGATTCCTTTTTCAATTGGAGATGTTATATATTTTGTTATTATAATACTTATTATCAGATTTTTAATTCAATTTATCAAAAGTAAAAATTCAAATAAATTAAAATTGGTTGATCAGTTTACTGCTGGCTTATCCATTTTTTATTTTTTCTTTTATTTTTTTTGGGGGTTGAATTACTCTAGGCTATCCATTACAAATTCTTTAGAAATAGAAAGCAATAAACTAGATTCTATATCAGG
>DAOVTF010000103.1 GCA_030633225.1 Flavobacteriaceae bacterium | reverse complement strand
TCGTTCATTGCCATATCTTCAATCTTTTTAATGGTATTATTTGCATTTGATTTAGAAATATCAATTTTTTGAAGAGCCAATATTCTTAATCCATAATATTTATCATTTAATGCTTTGTTCAAAGTTTTAAATACCTCATCGTTACTTTGATTTTCAGATAATGCTTCAATACCTTCTCTTCTATCTTCATATTTTGGTGCATTATTATATTGATATATATAATTATCAATTGTCTTATTCTCAGTTACTTCTGCTAATAAAGACCTGTTAGCACCTGCGATAACTAAATAAGGTTTTTTATTGTATTTGTATGAAAATGATTTCTCTTTTTCATCTATCCAAACATTATGTCTTTTTGGTTTAGCTCCTTCATAGATATCAATTGCATAAGGGAATTGAAACAGATTATCTTGTTTTTGTTTTATTTCGATAGTAACATTTTTAGCAGCTTCATCATATAGATATTTAATATCTAGATTAGGATGTCCATTATTATAATACCATTGGTTAAAGAACCAGTTTAGATCTTTACCTGAAACTTCTTCTAAAGCAAGACGTAATTGATGCGCTTCTCCTGTACCAAATATATTATCATTTAAATATAGCTTTAAACCTTCTCTAAATGCATCATCTCCTAGATAATTTCGCAGCATGTGTAAAATAGCACCACCTTTATTATAGGAAACACCATCAAACATATCTTCACGAGAATTATAATGAAATCGGACTAAATCCTTCAATTCATTATCTGGATTCATATACCCATTTATTTCATCAAACCTATGTGCATCTGCCTTATCACTTCCGTATTTGTATTCATACCATAAATATTCGCTATAATTTGCAAAGGATTCGTTTACAGTTAAATTACTCCAATTTTCAGCAGTGACTAGATCGCCAAACCAATGATGAAATAACTCATGAGCTATGGTACTTTCCCAGGTATTTTCATCAATTAAATCTCCAGAAGTTTGATATGCTCTTTCCATATGAAGTACAGCCGTTGTATTTTCCATAGCTCCACTAACATAATCTCTTCCAATCATTTGAGCATATTTTGGCCAAATATATTCCACTCCTGTATAATCAGAGTAAAACTGAATCATTTCTGGCGTCAAACCAAAAATTCCTTTTGCATAAGGTTCATATTCTTTTTCAACATAATAATCAACAGCAATGTTTTTCCAGGTGTCTTTTACAATACTAAACTCACCAATACCCATAAAAAATAGATATGGTGCATGTTTTTGATCCATTTTCCAATAATCTGTTCTAGTTCCATCACTATTCTTGGTCTTTTTAATCAATAAACCATTTGATAAGGTTACATATTTATCTGGAACAGTAATAAACATTTCTTGAGTAGTTTTTTGATTTGGCGAATCAATAGTGGGAAACCAACAGCTGCTAGATTCTGTTTCACCTTGAGTCCATATTTGAGTAGGCTTTTTTGGATCTGTTTCATGTGGATCTATAAAATAAAGTCCTTTTGCATCATTAATTGCGGCACTTCCTTCCTGTTTTACTTCTTCTGGCCTTGCCGTATATTTGATGTAAACGGTATATTTATCACCTTTTGAGTAAGAATTTACAAGATTTATCTTTAATTTTTTTCCGTCATAATCATATTTTAAATCTTTTCCTTTTAAGCTTACTTTATGAATTAACATTGCCTTAGCATCAAGTTCTAGTTCATTAACCTTATAAGAATGAGGTTCTAAGGTTAACCAAGCTTCACCTAATAAATGTTGTTTTGAATAGTCAAAACCTACTTTTAATTTAGTATGAACTAAATCATTTATTTTTTCATTTTCAGCTCTGTAAATAGAATTGATTTCCTTATTTTCTTGTGCATTCACTATAAACACTCCTAAAAAAATAAAAACAAGTATTATTTTTAATTTCATAAAATGAAAGTTTTAATTAAAAAACAAATATATGTTTTTAACTATAATGAGTTGCGTTAAAAATTGGTTAAAAAAAAGACTGTCTTTTCAGACAGTCTCTAGAATTATTGATATTATAATAATTTATTTAAAGTCATTTATTAGGCCTTCTATTTGTGCAAATGCAGAATTGTCTTTATCAACATCATTAATATTTTGAGCCAGTTTCATTATTTTTTCAGGATTCATTTTATCGCCTAAAACTCTTGCTAATGCAAAACCTTTTTTATTATCTGCAGCTAAAATAATAAATTCATCAACCGCTTCATCTGTGCCTAAATACTTAATTATAATATTTGCATTTTCATGCTTCATTCTTACAAGTTCATTGAAATTATCATTATTTAAAATTTCTTTAACCTTTTTAAATTCAACCAAGTATTTATCTTTATTTAAACTATCAATTTTAAAAGCTAAAACATTTAGTTTTTTAATAGAAGCCATTGTTTCTTTCATTTCTAGTGTAACATCATCGCTCAAAGTAATGATACTTGAAGGTAGATCTAAAGAAATAAAATCATTGCTTTCTTGTTTGTCTACATAATACTCTTGCAGACTTGGTTCACTTTTACATGATATTACACTACTTAATATCATTATACTCATAACTATTAAAACTACTTTTTTCATAAGTTCTAGTGTTGTTTTTCAACTTTTTCTAAATGCTCTCCGCCTGGTATGTTCATCTTTTGTGTTAGTTTGGCAATTTGATCCAGTTCAATATCACCGGTTAAAGAAATAATAACTGTTTCACCTGAACTATCACCACCATCTTTTACAAACATGAATAACTCTTTTACATAAGCATCACTTTTGCCTTCTTTTACATAAATTTTCACATTGCTGTCACCATCTTTAATTCTCATTAATTCTTCCAGATTAGTGTTTTTAAGATATTTATTAACTTCATCTTCCATTTTTTTAGAAACACTAACTTCTTCTGTTGCAAATACTTTTAAAGAATTTATATTTTTAATTAAATTCAAATACTCCTCATCCGATTCAGCACCAATTTTGCTCATCATTGAAAAAGCTTTTTGGTTTACTATTACAGAAGTTACTCCTTCTAAGTCTTCAAATTTATCAAATTGAGACTGGGCATTAGCAATAAATGGACTTATTACTATAGCGAATACTAATATTAATTTATTGATTTTCATAATTTTAATTTATTTATTGGTTTTACTTATTTTTAAATATTTTATTTTGTGTATTTTCAAAAGTTTGTAATTGTGCAATTGCATCATTTCCTTTATTTAAACTTTGCGAAATCAAATTAAGAGCTTTTTGTGTTTCAAAGTAAGCTAACCTAGCTTCCTCTTTTTCAGTAATATTGTTTTGATATATTGAAGATATTCCTATAAAGAAAATTACCATGGCTGCAACTGATAACCATTTTAAATTTGTTGATTTTTGTGGTAATTCAATTTTTCTATTTGAAATTTCTAAAGAACTATCACTAAAATAATTGAACAATGCTTTATATTCTAATAAGTGAGCCGCAACATCTTCGCCAGAAAAATAATCTTTCAAGTATTTTTCTTCCTCTAAAGTAGTTTTTGCCTCTAGATATTTTTCTATTAACTTTTCAATTTTAGACAATTCCATAATTTTGTTTTTTTACAAATTTTTCTCTTAATGTTTTTCTGGCTCTTGATAATGCCACTCTTATTGCTGTTGGCTCCATGTTCAAGATTTTACCTATTTCTTCATAATCATAATTCTCAATATCTCGTAATTGAACAATCATTCTTTGCTTTTCTGGTAGATCGTTCATCATTTTTTTGATAATATTTGCACTATCCTTATATTCAATATTATTTTGTAATGACGAACTTTCATCCTGATAATTACTATGAATCAATTTTAAATTTGAGGCTCTTTTTGATTTTAACTGATCCAAACAATAGTTTTTTGTCATCATCATGGCATAAGCTTCAACATTATCATAGGTTTCTATTTTAGATTTGTT
Source organism: Flavobacteriaceae bacterium (assembly GCA_030633225.1). Classification (GTDB taxonomy): domain Bacteria; phylum Bacteroidota; class Bacteroidia; order Flavobacteriales; family Flavobacteriaceae; genus Lutimonas. Next base: position 3,144 of record DAOVTF010000103.1, on the reverse strand, counting down.
TTTCCATAATTTAAAATAAAGCTCTTGTGTTGCATCCTCCGCTTCGTCACTAGATACCAACAACCTTTTGGCTAGCCGAAATACCTTATCCTTAAATGGTAATACTTTTTCTAAAAATTCTGTTTGGTTCATTTGCTAAAACTCAAAAAACTCTTCAATTATCAATACAACATTACGACGAGCAACTTATAATTATGTTACATAATGACCTAAGATATGTAATTATTTTTTTTAAATTGCGTCAAAAATTAAATAGAAATGAAAAAGATTTTAGTTTTAGGAGCAATTTTTATTGGGTTTTTAATTCAATTCGGATGTATTGATGATGATAAGCAAATTGATATTCCTGATGTTACAGAAGATATAGAAATTCAAGATTTTATATGGCAAGGAATGAATATATTTTACTTGTGGCAAGAAAGTGTACCTAATTTAGATGATAGTAAAATTAATGATAAAACAGAATATGTAAATTTTTTAAAAGCTAATCCAGATCCCGATGACTTTTTTGAGAGTTTAATCTATAACCGTGAAACGGTTGATAAATGGAGTTGGATTGTTGATGATTACATTGAACTTGAAAATGCTTTTGCAGGAATTTCTAAAAGTAATGGAGTTGATTTCGGGTTGGTTGGATTTGACGATAAAGATGATGTATATGGATATGTACGCCTAATATTACCCAGTTCTGATGCATCAGATAAAAATATAAAAAGAGGAGATCTTTTTACACATGTAAATGGTACTAAATTAACACGTAGCAATTATCGAAGTATTCTTTTTAATAAAGATGTAGATACTTACACTTTAAATTTATCTGAATATGGAAATGGCTACCCGTTTAATTCAACAGGAGAAAGTGTAACACTTACCAAAATTGAATACACGGAAGACCCTGTTTTTATCAAAAAAACATTTGATGAAGATGGTCATAAAATTGGCTACCTAATGTATAATAGTTTTACAGCTAATTTTGATGATAAACTGAATGAAGCCTTTTTGTTTTTTAAAAATGAAAATATAACAAACCTTATTTTAGATTTTAGATATAACCCTGGAGGTAGAGTTTCAACAGCAGGATCTTTGTCAAGTATGGTTACTGGTCAATTTAAAGGAGAATTATTTACAAAAGAACAATGGAATTTAAAGTTACAAACAGAATTAGAAAACACACATCCAGATTGGTTGATTAATAATTTCTCTGATAAAATGGCAAATGGCAAAACTATTAATAGTTTGAATTTAAACAAAGTGCATATTATCATTACTGGTAGTTCTGCTTCTGCAAGTGAGTTAGTTATCAATGGTCTTAATCCTTATATTGATGTTCGATTGGTAGGTGAGCAAACTGTAGGTAAATATGTAGCATCTATTACACTTTATGATTCTGATAACTTTGGAAGAGATGGAGCAAATCCTAATCATAAATATGCAATACAACCAATTGTTTTGGAGGAAGTAAATAATTTAGGAGAAAATGATAAAGATGGTTTTGAGCCCCATATTCCATTAAAAGAAGATTTGGCAAATTTAGGGGTTTTGGGTGAAGATAATGAACCACTACTACAAGCAGCAATTAATGATATTTTAGGTGTATCATCTAAACCCATACATACTAAAAGTATGGAATATGAATCAATTTCTAGTCCTAAAATGCATACTTTATTAAAAGATAATATGTATGTTGAAAAAGAAGAATTGAGAAAATTATTAAAACGAGAACAGATTAAGTAGTTATTTATGCGAATTGATAAATATTTATGGTGTACTCGATACTTTAAAACTAGAAGTATTGCAACGGAAGCATGTAAAAAAGGACATATTAAAATTGATACTAATAAAGTAAAACCTTCAAAAGAAGTCTTTTCTGGTGAAAGACTTACTATTAGAAAAAATCAGATCAATTATCAAATAATTGTTTTAGACATTCCACAAAACAGAGTTGGTGCAAAATTGGTTGATTTATATAGAAAAGATATCACTCCACAAGAAGCATTTGAAAATCAGGATCTATTAAAATTTTCTAAAGATTACTATCGAAAAAAAGGAACAGGTAGACCAACAAAAAAAGATCGTAGAGATATTGAAGATTATAAAGAAGATGAAGAAGAATAACTTTGATCAAAATTATTGGGAAAATAATTATAAGAACAACCAAATTGGTTGGGATATTGGTTATGCCTCACCTCCTATCATAAATTATATCGATCAATTAACCAATAAAGATATTTCAATACTAATCCCTGGTGCTGGAAATGCTTATGAGGCTGATTATTTGTTCAATAATGGATTTAATGATGTTACTGTATTAGATATTTCAAAACAACCTTTAAACAATTTTATAAAAAGAAATCCAAGTTTTCCAAAAGATAAATTAATTCAAGAGAATTTTTTTGAGTACAATCAAAAATTTGACCTTATTATTGAGCAAACCTTTTTCTGTTCCCTATCACCAGAGCTTAGGAGTAACTATGTTGAGAAAATGGCAAGCTTATTAAATGACAATGGTAAATTAATTGGTTTATTATTTGATTTTCCATTAACCGAAGAAGGTCCGCCGTATGGAGGTTCATTATCTGAGTATATGAATTCATTTTCAAAAGAATTTAATACAATTACGTTAGAAAGATGTTATAATTCGATTAAACCACGTGACGGAAGGGAACTTTTTATTATTTTTGAAAAGAAATAAAACATATAAACATGAGCCGGACAATCATTCTAAATAATCAGCAAATAAATCATAAAATTAGGAGAATAGCATTTCAAGTTTATGAAAATAATACTGATGAAAAAGAAATAATTTTAGCAGGTATTAAAAATAAAGGATTCACTCTAGCGAAAAAACTAAAAAGAGCATTAGAGAATATCTCAGATATCAAAGTTCAGCTTTGTGAAGTTAAAATAAATAAAAAAAAGCCATTAGATAAAATTGAAACTTCCTTACAACCAGATGAGTACAAAAATAAATCATTGGTTTTGGTAGATGACGTATTAAATTCTGGAACAACTTTAATTTATGCAACCAAGCATTTTTTAGATGTGCCATTAAAGCAATTTAAAACCGTAGTATTAGTAAATAGAAACCACAAAAAATATCCCATAAAAGCTGATTTTAAAGGAATTTCTCTTTCAACTTCCTTA
>DAOVTF010000267.1 GCA_030633225.1 Flavobacteriaceae bacterium | reverse complement strand
TTTTGAATTTATCAAAATAAAAGACTGTATTTGATTAAGTAATATCCCTAAAGTTTATTGTTAAAACACCTATCTTTTTAAGATATTTTACGTAAACTTGACAAACTTTTTTTAATATTGATTTAATGAAGTATTTATTTTTTCTTCTCTTAGTTTTTACAACTTCAATTTATGCTCAAAAACAAGATATAACTCTAGATGACATATGGGTAAATGGCACTTTTAGAACGGTCGGGTTAGAGTCTTTTCACTCCATGGATAATGGAGATTTCTATACTATTTTAAATCACAGTAAACAAGGAACTAGTTTAGATAAGTTTGATTACAAAACCTTAAAAAAAGTTGAAACCGTTGTTGCCGGAAATGATCTTGCCGGAATTAAGTATTTTGATGATTATACTTTTAGTAAAGACGAATCAAAAATAATTATTGGTATAGATTCTGAAAAAATATATCGTCATTCAAAAAAAGGTAAATATTATGTTTACGATTTAAAAAGTAAAAATCTTACACTTATATCAGAAAACTTAATTCAAGAACCTACTTTTTCTCCTAATAGTAAAAAAGTTGGCTTTGTCTATCAGAATAATTTATATGTTAAAGACCTAGAAACAACAAACACTACTCAAATAACCTTTGATGGTGAAAAGAATAAAATTATTAATGGTATTACTGATTGGGTTTATGAGGAAGAATTTGCTTTTGTAAGAGCATTTGAATGGAATGGTGATTCTAATAAGATTGCATATATCAGGTTTGATGAAAGTAAGGTTCCAGAATTTTCAATGGATATTTATGGGGAAGATCTTTATCCAACAAAACAGGTATTCAAGTATCCTAAAGCCGGAGAAAATAATTCAGAAGTTAGCCTTCATATTTATGACCTAACAAATAAAAAAAATTCTGAAATAATTTTAGGGAATGAAAAACAATATTATATTCCTAGAATTCAATGGACCAAAGAAAAAAATACACTTTCGCTTATTACTTTAAATCGCCATCAAAATAATTTAAATTTAATATTTGTTGATGGAAAATCTCTACAAAGTACTTTAGTTTTAAATGAAAACGATAAAGCGTATGTTGATATTGGAATGAAAGATGAAATTACTTTTTTAAAGGATAATAGTTTTTTATGGTCAAGCGAAAAAGATGGATTCAATCATATTTACTATTATGATAAAAATGGAAAACTAAAGAATCAGGTTACCAAAGGAAACTGGGAAGTAACCTCATATTATGGTTTTGATGAAAAGACCAACCAAATATTTTACCAATCAACCGAAGAAGGATCAATCAACCGAAGTATATATTCCATTAAAATTAGTGGGAAAAACAAAAAGAAATTAAGTAAATCTGTTGGTAATAACAGCGCAGCTTTTAGTAATAGTTTTAATTATTTTGTCAGTACTTATTCAAGTTCAAATACACCACCGGTTTATACTTTAGTAGATGCTAAAACTGGCAATGAAATAAAAGAGATTAAAAACAACTTAAACCTATCTGAAATACTAACAAATTATAATTTATCTCCAAAAGAATTTTCTACCATCAAAACCAAGGATGGAGAATTTAATATGTGGATGATAAAACCAACCCATTTTGATCCAAACAAAGAATATCCATTATTGATGTTTCAATATTCAGGACCAGGATCACAACAAGTAAATAACCGTTGGAATAATGTTTGGAGGCATGATTACTGGCATCAAATGATGGCTGAAAAAGGGTACATCATTGTTTGTGTTGACGGTAGAGGAACAGGTTTTAAAGGTCGTGATTTTAAGAAAGTGACTTATAAAGAATTAGGTAAATATGAAATTGAAGATCAAATAGAAGCTGCAAAAGAACTAGGAAAACGAAACTATATTGACGCAAGTAGAATTGGTATTTGGGGCTGGAGTTATGGTGGTTACATGAGTTCTTTAGCGATTACAAAAGGAGCAGATATTTTTAAAATGGCAATTGCCGTAGCTCCGGTAATCTCTTGGCGTTTTTATGACACGGTTTACACAGAAAGGTACATGCAAACTCCACAAGAAAATCCAAGCGGTTATGATGATAATTCACCAATTAACTTTGTAGAGTTATTAAAAGGTGATTATTTATTGATTCATGGTACAGGAGATGACAATGTTCATTCTCAAAATTCTATGCGAATGATAAATGCTTTAGTTGAAGCTAATAAACAATTTGATTTAGTAGTTTACCCTGATAGAACACACGGCATCTACAAAGGAAATAACACAAGACTTCATCTTTTCAAAAAAATGACTAAATTTATCGAAAATTCATTAGGCACAACTGAAAGTAAAGAGCTTCAAATAAAAAATTAATCTAAAAAAATAACAATGGAAGAAACAAAATTTAGAAAGTCACATCCTAAAGGATTATATACTCTTTTTGCAACTGAAATGTGGGAACGGTTCAGTTATTACGGAATGCGTTCATTGCTTGTTCTTTATTTAACCGCAACTGTTGTTAATGGAGGTTTTGGATTAGATCGTCAAGCTGCATTAGAGATATATGCAATATTTACCGGTTTAGTTTATCTAACACCAATTTTAGGAGGTTGGGTTTCTGATAATTTATTAGGGCAACGTAAAACAGTTTATATTGGTGGCTTGGTAATGGCAATTGGCCAATTTGTTTTAGCTACCGGAGCTTTTATGCACGGATGGGAACCAGAATTTAGAGCTTTTGTTTCACATTTTGGACTAGGAGTTTTAATTCTTGGGAATGGTTTCTTTAAGCCAAACATTTCAACTATGGTAGGAGAATTCTATGATGATAATGACCCTATGAAAGATTCGGCTTTTAATATATTTTATTTAGGAATAAATTTAGGTGCGATTTTAGGGACTTTTATTGCTGGTGGATTAGGAGAAAATGTAGATTGGGGATGGGGATTCTTAACAGCAGGAATTGGTATGGTAATAAGTGTTTTTTGGATGAACGCAAGAGAAAAATCATTAGAACATTATGGTTTACCACCCAACACACCAAAAGATAAAAACAAACTTGACGCTAAAGACTGGAGAGATATTTTTATCTGGGTAATAGGTTTAGTTGTAGGAATTGTAGTTTTAATGAATGTCTGGGATTATTTACCTGATTCAGTTACATCAATTATAACCTACGTTGGATTTACAGCAATTATTTTAGGTCTTGGTTGGGTTATAGCAAAAGGAACTAATGGAGCAGAAGAATGGAGTAGAATGGCTGTAATTATTGTTTTAGCAATATTTAATGTAGTTTTTTGGGCAGGTTTTGAACAAGCCGGAGGTACATTTAGTTTATTC
>DAOVTF010000087.1 GCA_030633225.1 Flavobacteriaceae bacterium | reverse complement strand
GATTATACTTGTTATGGGGCAACCATGACATGGAATTTAGAGATCCTATTTTTGTAGAAAAAATTGTTTTCAAATATTTTCTGCCAAAAAATATTGCCGAGAAAAATATACTGTTCAATCTAAAATATTACGAAAGTTTAAAATTAAATTTAGAAGGTACTGATAAAAATATATTTGCTATACATGGACATCAAGCCGATTATATGAATTACAGGCATTGGAAATTTAATCGATTTTTTGTTAGATATTTTTGGAAATATATGCAAAAATGGTTTGGCATCAATGATCCTACAAGTCCGGCAAAAAATTATTCAGAATTAATAAAAGTTGAAAAAAAATTAAACAAATGGATCGTTAAAAATAATAATCAAATGATTATTTGTGGTCATACCCACCGTCCTCGTTTTCCAGACCCGGGAGATATACCACATTTTAATGATGGTAGTTGTGTGCATCCACATTCTATAATTGGAATCGAAATTGTAGATCTTGAAATTTCTTTAATAAAATGGTATGAGCATTATAACGATAAAACACAGGAAAAAGAAATCATCAAAGTAATTTTAGAAGGACCTACGAGTTTAGAAAAGTTTATATGAATCTAATACAATCAATTAAAAGACAATCCAACGTATATTGAATTGCTCTAAAAAATTGAACTTACCTTTAGGTGGTTATCAATAAATTACTATAATTATCCTCTTCAAAATAAGATTTATTTTGTATCTTTATATGTGTACATTCCATGTTTCTTAAAAACATCTTTTTTGTTAGAAAATTAATAAGAACATGATATATCACAAATGCAGGTAAGCATTGTCTAAAGTAACCATTTCATTAAAAATTATCTTCAATTAATGAAAGAAAAAATCAAAATACTAACAAATCCATATCATGGAAAGAAAGCAAAAAATTATTCAAATTTATGCGGTCGTTATATGTGTAATCGCAGTTATCACTATCCTTATTACCTTATCTAGTTTAGTGTCATCATATATAGATAAGGGTGACCCCTTAGCTGTAACTATCTATTCGAATAGTAACCAGGCAAGTTTGGCATCATTCGAAAATTTTAAAATGGATATCTTGAAATCAACTCAAAAAGATCAAGCCTATATTCCTGATGACAAAACAATTCAAAAAATGTTTGATGAAGCGAAAAGTGCTAAGATTAAAATGGTTGAACACAGAGCTAATCGAGATATAACCGTGAGTGCTATTATTATGATAATTGCATTGGTGCTATTTGGTTCACATGTTTGGTTGATAAAAAAAATGAAATATGTAGAAGAAAAGACAGCAAATAGTCCTTAATTAAATCATGAACAAAGAAGAAATTCTTTATTGGTCACCACGAATTCTTAGCTTTATTGCAAGTCATTTGCAAAAAAAGAATCGTATTATTCCACTCTAATACATTAAATTTAAAAGTAATAAATACTACTTAATGCATTAATTTATTCTTTATTTTTGTACCCTGTATGCGTAAAGAAACTTTCAATAGAATTATTACTTTGTTTTTATTAGTAACCATTATGGTTCCTATTTCTTTACAGTTTCTTCATAGTTTTGAAAAACACACATATAAAAAACAGCAAACTGATGGTTTAGAAAATATTCAAAATATTCAAAAAAGTTGTGCTGTATATCATCAAAAAATCAATCATAACGCTATTAATCTACAAATTGATTTTGAGATTAATTTTTTAAAAATAATAAATCAAGATGTCCAGTTAATTTTTATTGAATCTTATCAGATTTATTTCGGTCAAAAATCTTCTAGAGCTCCTCCTATTTCACTTGTTTAAATACTAAATTATTGACCGATTATTTTATCGGTCATTTTTCAAAAAATTATTCTAAATTTTTAGTTCTTATTTTTATTTAACAAATGAAAAATATATACATCATTTTATTCTTTACTGGTTTTTTATCTTTTGGTTATGCACAAAACGTGCTTTCGGGTAAAGTTATAGACGAACATGGACAAACAATATTTGGAGCAGATATCTATTCTGAAAACCTTCAAATAGGAACAACATCTGATGAAGAAGGTAATTTTATAATTAAAAATATACCTAATGGAGAGCAAATATTTATTTTCTCATATCTTGGATTTGAAGCACAACATAAAAACATAACTTTTTTTGATGAAGATAAATCTATAAAAATTTCGCTATTTGAATCGGTCTTTCATATGGATGAGGTAATTGTTTCTACGCCTTTTAACAAATTACAAAGTCAAAATGTTATGAAAGTAGAACACAAAAGCATAAGCTCTTTAGAAAAAAAAGGAGGAACGACTTTGGTTGAAAGCATTAGTACCATAGCCGGTGTATCAAATATGTCAACTGGAACCGGAATAGGTAAACCTGTAATCAGGGGTTTAAGTGGTAATCGTGTTTTAACTTATACACAAGGCGTGAAATTAGAGAATTACCAAAATGGTGAAAAACACGGACTTGGAGTAAACGAATCAGGTATAGAAAGTGTTGAAGTTATTAAAGGTCCGGCATCGCTTTTATATGGTTCGGATGCACTAGGTGGAGTACTATATCTAATTCCGGAAAAATATGCGAATAATAATTCCACTCATGGTGATATTAGTAGTAAGTATTTTTCTAACACATTGGGATTTAATACTAGTGCAGGAGTAAAAACATCAGGCGAAAAATTCAAATTTTTAGTTAGAGGAGCTTATGATATACATTCTGATTATAAAACCGGCAATAATGAAAGAGTTACAAATTCACGTTATCATGAAGCCGATTTTAAAGCAGCAATAGGTTACAATACAAAATCATTTACAGCCGATCTTAGATATAATTATAATCAATCTCAAATAGGTATTCCAAAAGAAATTGGTAAGCAAGAAACCTCAAAAGAAATGATGGGATTATATCAAGATCTCAATTATCATATTGTTAGTTTAAAAAATGATTTTGTTTTAAAGTCTTCATCTATCAAAACCAATTTAGGATACACACATAACAAGCGTAATTTGGTACTAAATGATGAAATAACAGTTGATATGGTACTTGGTACATTTAACTATGATGCGAAATGGTATTTACCTCATCTAGGAAAATTTGAAACTGTAATTGGTGTTCAAGGAATGACTCAATCAAATACAAATTACGGTTCCGAAGTTTTTTTACCTGATGCGCACATTAATGACATTGGAATTTTTGGAAATTTGAATTATGATTGGAATTCCAGTTCCATTCAAGCAGGAATTCGTTTTGATAATAGAAAAATTGAAACAGAAGAACATGGTATTTTTGGAGATGATCATTTCATCGAAGCAATTGATAAATCACTAAATAGTTTTTCAGGATCTTTGGGTTATAAAACAGATATCACGCAAGGTTTAATTGCTCGTTTAAATTTTGCCTCTGGTTTTAGAGCTCCTAATTTATCCGAATTATCTTCCAATGGTATTCATGAAGGAAGATGGGAAATTGGAAATTCTAATCTTGAAAACGAACAAAATTTACAATTGGATCTATCTCTTGAATATAAAAGTAAACACTTTGAGTTTTTTATCAATTCGTTCTATAACAATATTTTTAACTACATTTATATAGCTCCTACCAATGAAGAAATAAATGATTTTGATGTATATACTTATATTCAAAATGATGCCCATTTATACGGAGGTGAAATGGGCTTGCATTTACACCCACACCCTATAGACTGGTTACATCTAGAAAGCTCTTATGAAATGGTCATTGGTAAGCAAAAAAATGGTGGTTACCTTCCTAGAATTCCTGCAAATAAATTTGACAATACCTTGAGAGCTGAATTTGACATGAACAACTGGTTGGAATTTGGATTTGTTTTTTTGAATCTTGAAAGCACTTTTAAGCAAAATAAAATTAGTGATTTTGAAGAATCTTCCAGCAGTTATAATTTATTGAACGTTGGAATGGGAGGAAATTTAGTTTATAAAAAGTTGAAAACAAATATCAACTTTACAATTAAAAATGTTTTAAACAAAGAATATATTTCACATTTATCTGTCCTAAATGAAGAAGGTATTGCAAATCCGGGAATCAATTTCATTTTTGGAGTAAAATTTAATCTATAAATAATGAATAAAAAAGTATTGATATTAGGGGGTGGTTTTGCAGGAGTTGAAGCTGCCATATTTTTAAGAAAAGAAAAAATAAACGTAACCTTAATTAGCAATAGAGATTATCTTTATGTGTATCCAACTTCTATTTGGATACCTGTAAAAAAAATAAAATTTGATGATGCTTGTGTTTCTATGGCTTTACTCGAAAAAGCACATGGTTTTACTTGGGTAAAAGATGAAATTGTTGAAATTAAGGCCAAAGAAGGAAAAGTAGTTTGTAAAGATCAAGAATTTTCTGGATTTGATCATTTGATTATCGCAATGGGGGCAGGAAAAAGGTCTTATGACGGTAAAGAAAATTTTTCTTCAATTTGTGGAGCTCCATCCGAATCTGTTGAACTTAGAGACAAGTTAGATGCACTAATTGAAAAAGGTGGTGGAACCATTGCCATGGGATTTGGTGGCAATCCGCATGATAAAAGCGCTGTTAGAGGAGGTCCCGCTTTTGAGCTTTTATTTAATGTAAATAACTATTTAAAAAAGAAAAGAAAACGAAATAAATTCAAATTAGTATTCTTTGCTCCTATGGAGAATCCTGGTGCTAAAATGGGAAAAAAAGCACCTGAATTTATGGATGCTTATTACGAAAGATTAAAAATTGACAAACACATTGGCAAACCTATCAAACGTTTTGAAAATGACGGAATTGTTTTTGCAGATGACACCAAATTAGATAGTGATTATACCATGTATATTCCTGCTTTACAAGGTCATGATATTTTTTACAACAGTTCTGATCTTCCATTGAGCAAAGCAGGATTTATTAAAATAAATGACTTTTTTGAAGTTCAATTTGACAAAAGTGATTCGTTAAGTAAAACTTCCGTTTATGCAATTGGTGATTCTTCTGCTCTAGAAGGTCCAAACTGGAAAGCTAAGCAAGGTCATATTGCCGAAGTAATGGCTAGAAATTTAGCTTATAATATTGCTGAAAAAGAAAAGGGAAGTGACAAAAGAAAAGGTTATAAAGAGCATTTGAATATATTATGTGTGATGGATAGTGGTGATGGTGCTGCCTTTATTTTTAGAGATCATAAAAAAGAGATTATTTTTCCACTTCCAATAATTGGGCATTGGATGAAAAAAGGCTGGGGATGGTATTTTAAAAATTCTAAACTAAATAAAATACCTCGACTACCTGGTATGTAAAAAATTATGTCTAATCAAAATTTTTAAAAACTAAAATTTAAACAGATGAAAATATCATTTCCAACAAACGACAGAAAAACAATTGCAAAAAGAACTGGAAGATGTAAAGAATTTGTTATTTACGATCTTGTAGATTCAAAAATCATGAATATTGTCTATCATGAAAATACACATGAACACCATGATCACGAACATGAACACGGAGGTGGTCATGGCGATGGTAACCAGCATAATCATAAAAAAGGAGAAGGAGAACACTCACATGCTGAAATGGGTGAATTACTAAAAGGTGTTGACGTACTTGTTGTAGGAAGAGTTGGCAAATTTATGAAAAAAGCTTTAGAAGGTTTTGGTATAAGATACCAGCTTACCAAAAAAATTGAGATCCTTGAAGTTGTTAATGAATTTTTAGAAGGAATCGACTAATTCAAAATCTTTTGTATTTGTCGGAGTTTATCTTTGGCAGCTTAAAGAAGCTCTTTTCCATAACCTTTAAGCTAACTAACCTTATTACAGGTTTTATCTTGTTTGATTTATTTTTGTATTTTTATAACCTACTTGAATCTAAAAAAATACATATCCGAACTAAAAAGACGTAATGTTTTTAAAGCAGCAATTGCTTATTTGGTTGTAGCATGGTTAGTAGCACAAGTTGCCTCTATTTTTCTTCCAGCATTTAATGCTCCCCCGTTTGTTTTAAAAACAATTCTTTTTATTCTGATTATTGGTTTTCCGCTAAATTTAATCTTTGCATGGGTTTATGATATTACCTCAGAAGGAGTAATAAAAACACAAGAATTAGATAAAGATAAATCTATTGTTCCGAAAACTAGTAATCGCCTCAATAAAGTAATTATTGCTTCTTTATCTTTGGTTGTAATTCTATTAATCTATAATCAATTCTTAAAACCTTCAGATCGTAAAGAAGAGAAAGTAGAAAATGTTGAAATTTCTAAAACCATTAAATCAGAGAGAAAATCTATTGCGGTATTACCTCTTTCTAATGTAAATAAAGATAATAATCTTGAATACTTTTCTGATGGGGTTACTCAGGAAATTATTGATGAATTGGCAAAAGTAAAACAATTTATGGTTAGCGCCTTTTCATCGACAAGAATCTATAAGAACACAAATAAAAATTCAAAGGAAATTGCTACAGAATTAGGAGTTTCACTGATTTTGAACGGCACAACACGAGTCTATGGTGATAGTGTTAGGCTTTCCATTGAACTTGTGGATCCTGACACTGGCATTCTTATTTGGAGAGAGCAATATGATGATGTATTATCAAATACAATAAAAATTCAAAATAACATTGCAAGACAAGTTGTTGAAAAATTGAACGTAGAACTCAGTCAGGAAGAAAAAATAAAATTAGACAAAATTAATACAAACAATCCGGAGGCTTTTGATCTTTTTCTCAAGGCCAAAGCTGAGTATACAACTTTAACAAAAGAATCAATAGTAAAAAGTATTGTTATGCTTGAGCGTGTTATAGAATTGGATCCTGATTATGCACAGGCATGTACATTGTTAGCTTGGATTTATATACTAAACGGTTTTGCTGAAGTTGTTCCGGGAGCAGATTCTGCATTAAATACAATTTCCAAAGCTTTGCCATTGATTGAGAAATCCATTTCTTTAGATCCCACAATTTCAGATAATTATTTAATTATGGGGTCATTGAATTTATTCTATTTAAATAACTTGCCAAAAGCTAAAGAAAACGTTGAACGAGCATTAAATATAAATTCATGGCCAAAAATACCTACTAACTATTGTATTTGTTCGGCCATTTCTGTTTATGCGGCATTAGGTGAATTGGAAAAAGCATCAGAATTAGTTAAACTTTCAAAGACAACCGATCGTTCAAATTATTTTATTTTTAGTGATGAGGGACTCACCTTATTATTAAAAGGTGAATATGAACAGGCAATTTATGCCTTCAAACAAGCCGCCGATTTTAATGACATCCCCTATTTTAATTTTAATATTGGGATGACTTATTACCATGGTAATGATTATAAAAATGCGCTGCTTTATTTAAATAAAGCTAATGGTGTTGAAACAGAACCTATTGGGTATGTTTTGGCCTATCTTTCAAATACATACTTTAAAATGGAGGATATTGAAAAAAGTAATCACTATCGTAATATGATACTCAAACGACAATCTGATGGTAAGCCAAATTTAAATATACCTCTTGCAATGATATCTACTGGAAGAGAAAAAACGGAAGAAGCATTGCACTATCTGGAAATGG
>DAOVTF010000303.1 GCA_030633225.1 Flavobacteriaceae bacterium | reverse complement strand
GATCTAAAAATTACCAACTTAACTTTTTCTCATTTAGGCAACTTTTATACAATTGACCTTGGAATTATGAATTTAGAAAGAGATAATAATAAACACACCAATTTTTATAACATTGGAAGAATTAATGATATTGGAGATCTTTCAACTTATTACGGTTACCAAACTCTTGATGCTAAAGGGATGACATTCAAAGTTGGAGAAACTTACCCCAAAATTTTATCTGATTTTGAAGATTTTGAAAAATTAGATATTAAGAATTTATTAGAAAAAGGGTATACTTCGGTTAGTATTGATTCTTTACCAAACGAAATTAAGTTTATTGACTACCCTATTAATATTATTGATTCAAGAAAAATTAGTATTCCTAAAAATAATACAATTCCTAAATCTCCATTATCATTTAGTAAAAATCCAACCTTTCTACTTACAAAAAATGGTAAAGTTGTTTATGCTATTATAAACGGTTTTGTATATGATTTGATTAAAAATGATAATAGGGTAAAAAACGGGCTTGTCAATTAGCCCAACTATCATACTTAACTGTTTTAATTTTTTCTTTCTAACTTTGGTTTGGTAAATTACTAACCTATTGTAATAAAAATGAAAAAATTAAGTTTCTTATTCCTTTCACTATCTTTCTTTGTTGCATTATGCCAAAACAGTTCAAAAATTGTTCATGACAAATCTATTAGTTTTAAAGTAGAAAATATTGTTGACGATTTGGAGATTCCCTGGGGTATGGCTTTTTTACCTGATGGGTCTATATTGATTTCAGAACAAACAGGAGAATTAATTCTGTTTAATGAGGGCAATAAAACATTAATTAAAGATGTCCCTAAGGTTTATAATAATAATCAGGGTGGCCTATTAGACATTGAATTACATCCAAATTATGATCAAAATGGATGGATCTATTTTACCTATTCCAGCAATATTGAAAATGATGATAAAGGAGGAAATACAACAATAATGAGGGCAAAACTTTTAAACAACAAACTAGTTGATCAAGAGATTTTATATAAGGCTGTACCAAATACTAAAAAAGGTCAGCATTTTGGTTCACGATTAGAATTTGATCGTGATGGATATCTATATTTTTCTGTTGGAGATCGAGGTAATCGCGATGTAAATCCTCAAGATATTAACAGAGATGGAGGGAAAATTTACAGAATTAATGATGATGGAAGTATTCCAACCGACAATCCTTTTTATAATATAGATGGAGCTAAAAAAGCTGTTTTCTCCTACGGACATAGAAATCCGCAAGGCATAGCTATTCACCCCATAACAGGAAAAATTTGGATCCATGAACATGGTCCGCAAGGAGGTGATGAAATAAATATTATAAATGCTGGAAAAAATTATGGGTGGCCCAAAATTACCTACGGAATCAATTATAATGATTCTAAAATTACTGATAATACATCACTCCCAGGGATGGCACAGCCTTTACATTATTGGGTTCCATCAATTGCGCCTAGTGGGATGGATTTTATAACTAGTGAAATATACCCTTCCTGGAAAGGAAATCTTTTAGTAGGCTCATTAAAATTCAAATATCTTAATCGAGTTGTTATAGAAAATAACAAGGTTATAAAAGAAGAAAAACTCTTAGAAGGTTTGGGACGTGTTCGTACCGTAAGACAAGCTCCTGATGGATATATTTATGTTGCTATTGAACAACTAGGAATTGTAAGAATTGTACCCGAATAATTATAACAAATCGTTTTCTATCAAATCAATCGTTATAGTTAATTATCCCAAGATTTAACATAACATTTTTATATTTCTGTATCTTTGCTAATCAATTTTTATGGATTAAATCATGCAAAAAAAAGTTATTCTTATTATCCTTGATGGCTGGGGAATTACCCAAAACATAGAAGTCTCTGCAATTGCTCAAGCAAATACACCTTATTATAAATATTTATTAGAAAATTATCCTCATGCAAGTTTAAGAACTGACGGATTACATGTTGGTTTACCTGAAGGTCAAATGGGAAATTCAGAAGTTGGTCATATGAATTTAGGAGCAGGTAGAATTGTTTATCAGGATTTTGTAAAAATAAATAACGCTGTAGCGGATGGGTCAATTGCTAAAGAAAAAACTTTGGTTGATGCATTTACTTATGCAAAAGAAAATAATAAAAAAGTTCATTTTTTAGGCTTACTTTCTAATGGAGGAGTTCATTCACACATCAATCATACAAAAGGTTTACTTAAAGCTGCTGCTGATTTTGGGTTAACCGATGTTTATCTTCATGCTTTTACAGATGGTAGAGATGTAGATCCAAAATCGGGTAAAGGTTTTATTACTGAAATTGAAGATTATATGAGTAGAACAACTGGGAAATTGGCTTCTGTTTGCGGTAGATATTATGCCATGGATAGAGATCAACGATGGGAACGTGTAAAACTATCATACGATGCCTTGGTAAACGGACTGGGTGAAAAATCTAAAAATGCAAGTGAAAGTATTCAAAATAGTTATGATAATAAAATATCAGATGAATTTATCAAGCCCATTATTATGGTTGATGAAAATAACAATCCAATTACTAAAATTGAAGGAGACGATGTGATAATCT
>DAOVTF010000033.1 GCA_030633225.1 Flavobacteriaceae bacterium | reverse complement strand
TCAGATTATACTGAAGTTTTTCATCGGCTAACTTATTAAGATACAAGTCTTAAAGTTAACAACACAACTATTTTAATTGCGGTCTGGACGGGACTCGAACCCGCGACCCCCTGCGTGACAGGCAGGTATTCTAACCAGCTGAACTACCAAACCGTTGCTTTAAGCAGGTGCAAATATAAGTGCGATTTTTCTATTGGCAAAATGATTTTTACTTTTTTCATAAAAAATTATTTCTACTTATTAGGTAGGTCATTAATATTTGTTCATAGCCTTTAGAAATATCAACTGGAACATAGTCAATTTTATATTGCATACATTTTAATTTCAAATCTTTAAAGTATTTTTTTACTCTGATCTGGTAGTTTTCTTTAATGTTACTTGCAAATAAATTAATTTGTACACCAGTTTCTACATCCACAAACTTCTTTGGTGTGTTATCAAAATCAAAATTTAATTCATGCTTTCCATCATAAGTGTGAAATAAAACTACTTCGTGCTTGTTATATTTTAAATGTCGTAATGCAGCAAATAATTCTTCTTCTTTTTTATCTGCTTGTAGCATATCTGTAAATAGAAAAATTAATGATCTTCTATGAATCTTTTCAGCAATCTCATGTAGTACTTTATAGGTATTTGTACTCTTTTTAGATTTCTGTATTAAAATACTATCTAATTCATGCAAAAGCATCCTTCTGTGTTTTTCATTTCCTTTTGCTGGTGCAAAGTATTCATTTTTATTTGTATAGATACTTAAGCCAAAAGCATCTCTTTGTCTCTTTAAAATTTCTAATAAAGCCGCAGTAGCAATTACTGAAAAACCAATCTTACTAATATTTTTAGAAGATATTTTTTCTAACTCAGGATAATGCATCGATGCAGAATTGTCTAAAATAATGTGGCAACGTAAATTAGTTTCCTCTTCGTAACGTTTAACAAAAAGTTTCTCTGTTTTAGCAAATAATTTCCAATCAATATGTCTTGTGCTTTCGCCTTTATTATAAAGGCGATGTTCTGCAAATTCAACAGAAAAACCATGAAACGGGCTTTTATGCATACCTGTAATAAAACCTTCAACAACTTGTCTTGCCAAAAGTTCTAAATTTTGAATATTACTGTTATTAAAATCTGTTGATTGCATAAATCAAAAATAAGAAATTACACTCCTCTAACCCACTCAAAAAGGTAAAAACAAAAAAGGTTTGACTCAATTAAGAACCAAACCTTTTAAATTGTACAAAATTCTTTTATTACAAAAGAGCATTTAATTTATCTGCATAAACATTTTTAGGAGCTACTCCAACTTGTTTATCGGCTACTTCACCACCTTTAAACAATAATATTGTAGGAATATTTCTAACACCGTATTTAGCTGCAAATTCTTGATTTGCGTCTACATCAACTTTTGCTACGGTCACTTTATCTCCAAAATCTTTTGATAATTCTTCTACAATTGGAGCTATCATTCTACAAGGGCCGCACCAAGCTGCCCAAAAATCAACTAAAACAGGTTTATCTGATTTTAATACTACCTCATCAAATGTAGCATCGGTTACTTCTATTGCCATAATTTATTTTTATTAAATATTTAAATTCTAATTATTTGAAGCAAAAGTAAAAAAATATTTTGCTATATTTCACAATATAAATTTCTTTTTCTTATAGTAGTATATAAAAGATTGATTTACTTACAATTTTATCTATTCTAAAAAACTTTGGATGCTATTGCTTTAATATTATCTGATTTTCCCATAGAATAATAATGTATGACAGGTACTCCTGCTTTTTGTAATTCTTTTGATTGCGTAATTGCCCATTCAATTCCAACTTGTCTAATTTCTTTATTGTCTTTACATTTTTCAATTTCATTTACTAAAACATCCGGAAGGTTCAAATTAAAAACTTGAGGCAAAATGTTTAAATGCCTTCTTATTGCAATTGGCTTAACACCTGGAATAATAGGTACATTGATCCCAATTTCTTTCGCTGCGTTTATAAAATTAAAGTATTTTTGATTATCAAAAAACATTTGAGTGACTACATAATCAGCTCCGGCATCAACTTTTTCCTTTAGTTTTCGTAAATCAGATTCCATGCTTGGAGATTCCATATGCTTTTCTGGGTATCCAGCAACTCCAATGCAGAAATTTGAATTATATGTTGTTTCAATAATTTCATGCAAATAGTTACCTTTATTTAAATTACTAATTTGACCCACCAAATCACTTGCATATTTATTTCCTTCTTTTTGAGGATTAAAATATGCTTCATCTTTCATTGCATCACCTCGTAAAGCCATTACATTATCAATACCTAAATAATGACAATCCACTAGAACATATTCTGTTTCTTCTTTGGTAAATCCTCCACACAACACATGTGGAACAGGATCAGTCTTATATTTATGCATCAAACTAGCACAAATACCAACAGTCCCTGGTCTCATTCTCGTAATTTTTTGTTCTAATAGGCCTCCCTCTTTTTTGATATAAATATGTTCCTCTCGAGAAGTTGTAACATCAATAAATGGAGGTTTATATTCCATTAAAGGGTCAATATTATCATATAGTTTTTGAATGCTTGTCCCCTTTTGCGGTGGAATTATTTCAAAAGAAAATAATGTTTTTCCTTTTGCATTTTTTATGTGATCTGTTATTTTCATGGGCTTCCACTAACCCCTCCAAAGGAGGGGGATTCTTAGGTGTTTATTTAATCTTTTTTTTAATTGAATGCTCTTTTTTATCCTGCTATTCCTTCACTTTGGGAAGGTTAGGATGGGCTTTTAGTCCGTTAAATTTGGTTGCAGCCATTTTTCAGCTTTTTCAATACTAATTCCTTTTCTATTTGCATAATCAATAACTTGATCTTTGGTTATTTTTCCTAAACCAAAATATTTTGAAGCATCATTTGCAAAATAATAACCTGATACACTTGCAGCTGGCCACATAGCCATACTTTCTGTAAGTTTTACTCCAATTATTTTTTCAACTTCTAACAAATCCCAAATCGTTTCTTTTTCTAAATGATCTGGGCAAGCTGGATAGCCTGGTGCAGGTCTAATCCCTTTATATTTTTCTTTGATCAAATCATCATTATTTAAACTTTCATTCTCAGAATAACCCCAATGTTTTGTTCTAATTTGTTTGTGTAAATATTCGGCAAAAGCCTCTGCAAATCTATCTGCTATAGCTTGAACCAATATTGCATTATAATCATCATGCTTTTCTTTATAACTACTTGCCAATTCATCTGCTCCAAAAATGGATACACAAAAAGTACCCATATAATCGGTTAAACTGGAACTATTTGGAGCTACAAAATCGGCTAACGCCAAATTAGGTATACCTTGTTTTTTTTGTAATTGCTGGCGTAAAGTTCTAAAAATAGTAATTTCTTTTCCATTCTTTCTTACTGAAATATCATCATCATTAATTGTATTTGCTTCAAACAATCCAAAAACTGCTTTGGGTTTTAATAATTGATTTTCAATAATTTGTTCAATCATTTTTTGAGTATCTTCATATAATTGCGTTGCTTGTTCTCCAATTTTTTCATCATTTAAAATCTCAGGAAATTTACCGTGTAAATCCCATGAAATAAAAAAGGGTTGCCAATCGAAATAAGGGTATAATTCTTTTAAAGAAATTTGTTTCAACATTTGTATTCCCATTTCTTTTGGTTTTACAATTGTAGTTTCTTTCCATTCAATATTAAATTTATTCTCACGAGCCTTTTCTAGGCTTAAATAGTTTTTTGTTTTTCCTCTTTTTAGGAATTTTTCACGAAACTCTTCATAATCCTTTTTTAAATTAGCAACATAATTATTAGAAGATTTTCTATTCAATAAATCTCCAACTACAGTTACTGCTCTTGACGCATCGTTTACATGAACCACTGCATTTTTATATTCAGGATTTATTTTAACTGCAGTATGTGCTTTTGAGGTTGTAGCTCCACCAATTAACAAAGGAACTGTAAAATTTTGTCGCTCCATTTCTTTAGCTAAATACACCATTTCATCTAACGAAGGTGTAATTAAGCCTGACAAACCAACAATATCTACCTTCTCTTTTTTAGCAGTTTCAATTATTTTTTCGGGCGGCACCATAACTCCCAAATCAATTATTTCATAGTTATTACAACCCAAAACTACGCTTACAATATTTTTACCTATATCATGAACATCACCTTTTACAGTAGCCATTAAAATTTTTCCGTGCCCCCTAACCCCCGAAGGGGGAACTGCCAATGCTTTTGCGATTTTTTCAAGAACTTTATCTAAATTAGAAAGAACCTCATAATTTCTAAATCTTATTACCCGATATCCCTCAAGTTCTAACCATTTTGTTCTTTCCTCATCACTTGTTTTATTTTCTGGTAATTGATGAATTAAACCGTCAACTTCAATAATTAAGTTTTCTTTCAAACAAATAAAATCAGTTATATATTCACCTATAATATGTTGTCTTCTAAACTTAAATCCTTCTAATTGTTTTCCTTTAATCACATCCCATAATAAAGCTTCAGCTTCTGTTGGTTGATTTCTCATTTTTATGGCATACTCTTTAAGTAAACCATATAATACAGGATTTGCCGTTTCCCAATGATAAGTCCCCTTTGGGGATTTAGGGGCTTTTTTTGCCTCCTCAATAAAAGGATTTAAATAAGCTACTGCTTTTTTCATTACCCTTGCGGATTTAACTACTTGAGGCAAGAACATTTTTCCAGACCCAAATAAATCTCCAACAACATCCATCCCAATCATTAAATGACTTTCTATTATCTCAATCGGACTATCAACAATTTGCCTTGCTTCTTCAACATCTTCAATAATATAAGTATCTATTCCTTTTACTAAGGCATGAGTTATTCTATCTTGAATTGGGTCTTTTCGCCAAGCTTCATCAATAACTTTTTCTTTTTTTGAACCTTTTACTGTTTCAGCAAAATCTAATAAACGCTCTGTTGCGTCGTCTCTTCTATTTAAAATTACATCTTCAACTCTTTCTAATAAATCTTTTGGAATATCATCATAAATTTCAAGCATAGCAGGATTTACAATACCCATATTCATTCCCGCTTGAATGGCATAGTATAGAAAAACTGAATGCATGGCTTCTCGAACAGTATTGTTTCCTCTAAAAGAGAAAGAAACATTACTTAAACCTCCACTTACACTTACATTAGGTAAATTTTCTCTAACCCATTTTGTTGCTTCAATAAAATCAGTTGCATTTTTTTTATGTTCATCCATTCCTGTTGCTACAGGAAAAATATTGAGATCAAAAATGATATCTTCAGAAGGAAATCCAACTTTATTAACCAAAATATGATAAGAGCGTTGTGCAATTTCAATACGGCGCTTATAATTATCTGCTTGACCTACCTCATCAAATGCCATTACTATAATTGCAGCACCATAACGTTTGATTTTTACTGCCTGATTGATAAAATTCTCTTCACCTTCTTTTAAGGAAATCGAGTTTACCACACATTTTCCTTGTACAACTTGTAATCCCGCTTCAATAATCTCCCATTTTGAGCTATCAATCATTATAGGAACTCTACAAATATCAGGCTCAGCAGAAATTAAGTTTAAAAATCGCACCATAGCTTCTTTACCATCAATCAAACCATCGTCCATATTAATATCGATAATTTGAGCTCCACCATCTACTTGATGACGAGCAATAGCCAAAGCTTCATCAAATTTTTCTTCTTTTATTAATCGAAGAAATTTGCGAGACCCTGCAACATTTGTTCTCTCACCAACATTAACAAAATTGCTATTTTCATCAATTATTAGTGGCTCTAGGCCTGATAACTTAAGATACTTTCTCTCTAATTGCATAATCTAATCAACTCTATTCTTATATTTATGGATTGTTCTACATATCCCTTACCCCTCTTAAAAATTGGGCTTTTAACTTTTTACTTTAACCTTTAGATTTCTTGGTTTATACCTCTTAGCAACTTCCGCAATAGCGGTAATATGAGCAGGAGTTGTACCACAACAACCTCCAATAATATTAATCAAATCTTTTTTTAAATACTCTTCTATTTGAGTAGCCATTTGCTCTGGAGTTTCATCATATTCTCCAAAAGCATTTGGTAAACCCGCATTGGGATGTGCAGAAATTGCAAAATTTGTTTTAGGAGCGATTGTTTCTAAATGTGGCTGTAATAAATTGGCTCCTAACGCACAGTTAAATCCTATAGTTAACAAAGGAATATGCGAAACCGAAATCAGAAATGCCTCGGCAGTTTGACCTGATAAAGTACGACCGCTTGCATCTGTAATTGTTCCGCTTAACATAATTGGAATTTCAATATTTCTTTCGGCTTTCACCTCTTCAATTGCAAATAATGCAGCTTTTGCATTTAAGGTGTCAAAAACGGTTTCTACTAATAATAAATCAACTCCTCCATCTACTAAAGCCTCTATCTGTGCTTTATATGCAATTCTCAAATCTTCAAATGTAACAGCTCTAAATCCAGGGTCATTAACATCTGGCGACATGCTTGCCGTACGATTTGTTGGCCCTATTGACCCCGCTACAAATCTTGGTTTATTTGGCTCTCTTGAATTGAATTCATTAGCAACTTCTTTAGCGATTTTTGCCGATTCATAATTTAGTTCATAAACCAAATCTTCCATTTTATAATCTGCCATTGCTATGGATGTTCCTGAAAAAGTATTAGTTTCAATAATATCTGCACCAGCTTTTAAATATTTTCTATGGATCTCCTTTATAGCTTCAGGTTGGGTAATTGATAGCAAGTCGTTATTCCCCTTTAAGGGAGATTTATAATCTTTAAATCGTTCTCCTCTAAAATCTTCTTCTGTAAAGCTATATTGTTGTAGCATGGTACCCATGGCACCATCTAATACCAATATTCTCTCTTGCAATATATCTTTAATTCTTATTTTCATTTTTTATTTCTTCAAATTCTCTTTTCCCCCATATAACATTATTCCAAAATCTTTCGTGGAAAAAATACAGTATAGGTTTTGTAATTAATTCGATTAAAGCTATTCCTGTTGCATGTTTAACATTTTTTGTAAAAACACTAGATAGAATAAAAGTATCTAGAGTTCCTAAAATTCTCCAGGTTGTTGCCTTTACTAAACTACGTCTCTTGGTATCAGCAGTTTTTTCTCCTGGTAGATCTTCAATTCTTTTGCCCCATTTAATTTTATTCCATGCCCTTTCGTGAAAATAGTAAATCCCCAATTTGGTTAATATTTCAAAACCACCTATTGCAACAGCTTTTTTTATATCACCTCCAGTTACAAAATATGCAATAACTGTTGTGTCCAGACTGGCAATTACACGCCAGGTTAGGGCTTTAACCATACTTCTTCTATTGGTTTCGCCATGGACATGATGCTTATGCTTTTTATTTAACTGCATTCTAATTTTTTAATGCCTGATCTAAATCGTTAATTATATCATCAATATGTTCTAAACCTACTGAAATTCTAACTAAACCATCGGTAATACTAACTTCTAATCTATCCTTTTCACTTAGCTTACTGTGTGTTGTTGAAGCCGGGTGAGTTACTATGGTACGAGTATCTCCCAAATTAGCAGATAAGGAGCACATTTTAATTTTGTTTAAAAAATTTCTTCCAGCTTCAATTCCGCCATTCAATTCAAAAGATACAATATTTCCACCAAATTTCATTTGCTTTTTTGCAACTTCATATTGGGGATGTGATCTTAAAAAAGGATATTTTACCCAATTCACATTGGAGTTGTTTTCTAGATATTCGGCCACTTTTAAAGCATTTTCACAATGTTTATCTACTCTAACTGCCAAAGTCTCCAAACTCTTTGATAATACCCAAGCATTAAAAGGTGACATTGCGGGACCTGTATTACGAGAAAATAAATATATTTCACGAATTAAATCTTCTTTTCCTACTGCAACTCCACCTAATACTCTTCCTTGACCATCTATCAATTTAGTTGCTGAATGAACTACAATATCTGCTCCAAATTTAATTGGCTGTTGTAAATAAGGTGTTGCAAAACAATTATCTATTACCAATAATAAATTATGTTTTTTTGCAATTTTGCCAAGTAATTCTAAATCTAGAATATCAACTGCGGGATTTGTTGGGGTTTCGGCATATATTATTTTAGTATTTGGCTGAATCAAACTTTCAATTCTATCTACTTCATCAACTTTAAAATATGATGTTTCAATATTCCAATTTGGCAAATATTTTGTAAACAAAGTATGAGTAGAACCAAATACAGATCTTGCCGAAACAATATGATCTCCACTTTTTAATAAAGCTCCAAATGTTGAAAATATTGCTGCCATACCGGTTGCAAAGGCATAACCACTTTCTGCACCTTCCATAGCAACTATTTTATCAACAAACTCGGTAGTATTTGGATTTGAAAATCTACTGTATAGATTTTTTTCATTTTCTTCAGCAAAAGAAGCTCTCATATCTTCGGCATCATCAAAAACAAAACTTGATGTTAAATACAAAGGTGTTGAATGTTCACTGAATTGTGAACGTTCTGTTTGATTTCTTATAGCTTCTGTTTCAAAATGTTTTTTTGCATTCATCTATTTACAATTATTTAAATCGCCTTCTCGGTTAATCTTAAAATATCTCCAAATACTCCTCTTGCTGTAACTTTAGCTCCCGCTCCAGCTCCTTGAATTACCAATGGTCTTTCTCCATAAGATTCTGTAAATATTTCAAAAATAGAATCAGAACCATGTATTTGACCTAAAGAACTATTTTGAGGTACGGAAACTAATTTCACTTCTAATGTTCCTTTTGTTTTTGACAGGTCACCCGATAGTTCTCCAACATATCTTAAAACATAATTTTCTTTTTGTTGGGCTTTTATACTTTGATATTCATTATCTAGTTCGTTTAAACGACTTAAAAACTCATTAGAAGTTCCTTCTCTTAACTTTTTTGGAATTAAATTTTGAATTTCTACATCTTCTAATTCATTTTCTAAGTCTAATTCTCTAGCCAAAATTAGTAATTTTCTTGCAACATCATTTCCACTAAGGTCTTCTCTTGGATCTGGCTCAGTAAATCCTTTTTTAACTACTTCAGATAATATTTCGCTAAAATTTTTATCCTCGACAGAGAAATTATTAAACAAATAACTTAGTGAACCTGAGAAAACACCTTTAATTTTTGTAATATTTTCACCTGAATGATGAAGTAATTTTATGGTATCTACTAAAGGTAAACCTGCTCCAACATTGGTTTCGTATAAATAATTCTTCTCGTTTTCTTTTAGCTTCCATCTTAAATTTTTATAAAAAGAAAAATCAATAGTATTAGCTATTTTATTAGATGAAACCAAATCAAAACCATTTGCAATCATTGGTATATAATTTTGAATAAAATCTATACTTGCCGTGTTATCTACAGCAATTAAATTTTCTAAATGATTTTCTTTGGCAAAACCTACTACATCATTTATTGTAAAATTATCTTTTGCAACGTTTTTTAAATTGATTTTCCAATTTTCTGACAAACCACTTTTACTTAAATATAATTTTTTAGAATTACTAACTGCAAAAATATTCAGATTAATATTTTTACGGTTCAAAATATCTTCTTTACTCTTTAAAATTTGTTTAATTAATGTACCTCCAACCAAACCAACTCCAAAAATGGCAATATTGATATTGGTCGAAACTCCAAAAATCTGACCGTGAATTACATTCACAGCTTTATGTAAATCACGCTCTTCTAAAACCAAACAAATATTATCTCCGGTAACGGTATTATTTATTAAAATTGGTTTTATTTTATTAATTGTAAGAGCATTATATGATTTGTGAAAATCGCTTAAATTTTGACCAATAATAGAAACTATCGATAACTCATTCTTAATATATATTCGATTTACATCTTTAGTTTTTAAATCGGTAGCGAATTCTTGCTCTAAAACTTCTTTCGCATTCTGAGCATCGGTAGAATTAACAACAAAGCCAATTCCCCGCTCAGAGGAACCTTGAGAAATAATACTCACACTAATATTTTCTTTGCTTAACGCTGAAAAAATTCGTGCATCAACACCAACTCTTCCTAACAATCCACGACCTTCCAAATTAATAAGTGAAACATTGTTCTGAACAGTAACTGAACGAATACCTTTACTAGTTGCATGAGATTTTATAAGAGTTCCTTTATTATTTTCATCAAAAGTGTTTAATAATCTAAGTGGAATATTCTTTTCTAGTAATGGTATTATTGTTTTGGCGTGTAAAATATTAGCGCCAAAATTTGCCAATTCATTTGCTTCTTGATAAGTCAATTCTTCAATTTTTTGGGCATTAGAAACCATATCAGGGTTTGCCGTATAAATACCATTTACATGGGTGTAATTCTGCAACTCAGAAGCATCTAAAAAATTAGCTATCAAAGCAGCAGAATAATTACTTCCATTTCTACCTAATGTTGTGGTTTCACCATAGGCGTTTGAAGCAATAAAACCAGAAACTATTTGTAATTTATTAGCATTTTTATTGAAATGTTTTTTTGTATTCTCTTTGGATATTTCTAGTAACGGGGTAGCCTCTCCAAAACTATTATCAGTTTTTATCAAGCTTCTAGAATCTACGAAATTGGCTGTAATACCTATATCATTTAGCAATTTTGAAACCATTTTTATGGATAAAATTTCACCTTGTGCTAATACTTGATCTTTAATTTTTTGGCTATAATCTCCTAAAAGCTGAACCCCTTCAAATATGTTTTTTAAAAGCGCAAACTCAGTCTCAAAATCAATTTCTGTGTTTGGTTCTAGCTGGTACTTTTTAAAAGCTTCAAAATTATTAATATAGTCATTATTGTTTTTAGCATCTTCAATAAGTTGTTCTAAAACATCTGTAGAATTTCCCCTAGCCGATAGTACAATAGCAATTTTTTCTTTCTTATTTACCTTATCAATAATAATATCTAAAACTCTATTTAAGCCTTCTCCGTTGGCTAATGATTTACCACCAAATTTTACAACTTTAATTTTTTTGTTTTG